>NZ_JANSIF010000034.1:0-33596 GCF_047461935.1 Synechococcus sp. R55.4
TGTTTGGAAACAAACAGAATGCTATCGCTGCATAGTTGAACAGTGATGTTCAGCAGTGTTCAGCGTAAATGTATCAGTGCTCTGGATCCCGGCTCCCCCTTAGGCCCAGAGCATCAACCGCAGCTCATAGGGATCGTGCATATCGGGGTGAAAGGGCAGCAAGCGGATGGCTAACCCTTGCAAGCCGCTGGCCTCATAGCAAATCTGGCCGGAGAAGATGGCCCGATCCTCCAGCGTCTCCACATAGCGCAGGGGGGTCGCCTGTCCCTTCTGAATCTGGCCCTCATCATTGACCGGCCCCTGATAAGCTTGCACAATCACATCCTGAGGTCGCAGGGATCCCAGCCGCACTTCCACCGTCACGGTGAGGGGATCCCTGGCCATCACCACTTGGTCATCCTGTGCCAAGGCAAGGCCGGCAGCGGCAGCTTTCTTCGGGGTTTCGATCTGGACGTTGAGAACCTGGATGTTGTACCAATGCTCCTGCAGGTGGTTTTGCCAACGAACGAATTGGCGGGCCGACTCGAAGTGGTCACGGCGCATGCGGTCGAAGTAGTTGCTGAGGGGAATGTAGGCTCGCTGGACGTACTCCAACACCATGCGCTGCGTGCTGAACTGGGGGCAATTGAGGCGAATCGCCTGCTTCATGCGCTGGATCCACTGATGGGGTAGGCCATCGCTGCCGCGCTGGTAGAAGAGAGGGGCAACCTCTTGTTCCAGCAGGTCGTAGAGGGCATTCGACTCCACCTCATCTTGATAGGCGCGATCCTCATACTCCTCACCGCGGCCAATGGGCCAGCCGGTCTGGTAATAGTCAGCCTCGTCCCACCAGCCGTCCAAAATACTGAGGTTCTGTCCACCGTTGGCTGCCGCCTTCATGCCACTGGTGCCGCTGGCCTCCCGGGGGCGCAAGGGGTTGTTCAGCCACACATCCACCCCGGCCACCATCAAGCTGGTGACATACATGTCGTAGTCCTCAATGAAAACCAAGCGCTGGCGAAACTCCGGCTGCCGCGACACCTGCACGATCTGGCGGATCAGCTCTTTGCCGGGTATGTCGCGGGGGTGGGCCTTGCCGGCAAAGATAAACTGCATCGGGTACTGAGGATGGTTGAGCAAAGCCTTGAGCCGTTCCAGGTTGTGGAACAAAAGGGTGGCCCGCTTGTAGGTGGCAAAGCGGCGGGCAAACCCAATGGTAAGCACCTCCGGGTTGAGGGCCTCAGAGGCCCGTTGGATCTCAGCCGCTGAGGCAGCCCGTTTCTGGAGCTGTTCCATCAAGCGCTCGCGGGTAAAGTTAATCAGGCGGGAGCGGCTGCGCTCGTGGGCCCGCCACAATTCCCCATCCGGAATCCGATCCACCTTTTGCCAGAGGGGATCCGAAGGAGGAGCCTCTGCCCAATCCGGCCCCAGGTAGCGGTCGTAGAGGGCTTGGTTCTCCTCCCCCACCCAGGTGCGGACATGTACCCCGTTGGTGATGGAAGTAATCGGCACTTCTTCCAGCGGGATCCCAGGCCACAGCCGGCTGAACATCTTGCGGGAAACCGCCCCATGCAGCTTGCTCACACCGTTCACAAAAGAGGCCATGTTGATGGCCAGCACTGCCATGCTGAAGGGAGATTGGAAGTCGCCGGTATTTTCCCGTCCCAAAGCCAAAAAGCGCTCCCGGCTCAGGCCCATCTGGCTGTAGTAGAAGCCGAGGTAGTAATCGATCTTGTCGGGCGGGAATAGGTCGATCCCGGCAGGTACCGGCGTGTGGGTGGTAAACATCTGGCTGGACTTGGCCACCTGCCAGGCCTCTTCAAAGCTCAGCCCCTGCTCCACCATCAACAGGCGAATCCGCTCTACTGCCAAAAAGGCCGAGTGCCCTTCGTTCATGTGGTAGACGGTGGGATGGATGCCAAGGGCGCGCAAAGCCCGCACGCCGCCGATCCCCAGCATGATCTCCTGGTGGATGCGCAGATCTTGGTCGCCACCGTACAGCTCATCGGTGATGTCTTGGTCGTACTGGCTGTTGGGCTCGATGTTGGTGTCCAGAAGATAGAGGGGCACCCTCCCCACCGTCACCTTCCAAATGCGGGCGAACACCTTGCGGTTGGGATAATCCACCTCAATGCGAATTTTGCGGCCCTCCGCATCTCTCTGCAGCTCCAGGGGCATGTTAAAGAAATCGTTAACTGGGTAGCGTTCCTGCTGCCAGCCGTCGGGGTTGAGGTACTGGCGGAAATACCCCTTTTGGTAGAGCAAGCCCACACCCACCAGGGGCAAGCCCAGGTCGCTGGCCGCCTTGAGGTGATCCCCGGCCAAAACCCCCAAGCCGCCTGAGTAGAGGGGTAGACAATCCGCCAAACCAAACTCTGCCGAAAAATAGGCGTAGCACTCCCCTTCCACCGCTTGGGCCGAACGATACTTGCGATACCAAGTGTCCTCCTGCAGGTAGCTCTGCAGTTGTTGGCTGGCCCGTTCCAACTGGGCCAAAAAGCCGGGATCCTCCGCCAACTCATCCAGCCGTTCCTGCCGGATCCGACCCAGAAGAGCCACCGGGTTGTGGGCACAGGCATCCCACAGATCGGGATCCATGCGCCGGAATAGGCTGCGGGTTTCCACGTTCCAACTAAAATGCAGGTTGTAAGCCAACAAGCGCAGACTTTCCAGCGGAGCAGGCAAGTAGGGAGTGACCTTGAACGTCCGTAGCGGCTTCATAGAGAATCCGGGAAAAGGGTTGGTTCCACTGTCAGGCTACCTTGGCCTCAGCCGGAGGGCGTGGCTTTTTAGCTTGAGTGCTGATTTTTGACATACTCCCCTGCCTTTAGGCAGGGGATTCTGGTTCCTGGTTCTGCGACAGCACTTACCATATCAGGTCTCGCCTCCACGGCAGCGGTGCTCACCTCCCCAGGCGTTCCCTCTTTCGTTCGCGTCAGCGGGACGGAGTTCTTTGGGGAGAGTGGACAGCGTCTTCTTCACCCGGTAGCCACAATGAGAACAGTCCTGCGAGGTGTATTCCGGAGGAGAACTGAGCAGGGCAGAGGTGAGCAAATAGCCGATGGTTAAAAACGGTACTTAACCGGCCAGTGGAAATGGCCAAGTGCGCTGACGTGGGAGCCTGGGGAGTTGGGTGGGGCATCCACTCTCCGAAGCATCTGTATCAGACTAAACAGAAAGAGGCTTCCAGGATATTTAGGCTCTGTACAAGTGCTCACAAAGTTCTGGATTGGTGGGAAAAACCCCTTCCCTTTCTTAGAGCAGCTCAGTGTAAAGCCTGATGCTCTTTTTTCTCTGATGGGATTACTGTAGAAGTGTTGCAACTGGAATTGTGCGGTGACCGGCTCCTCCTGCGCCCAACTTGCCAAACTCGAGATGCCCAAGATGCCCGTAACGGCTGGGATCCCTGTCACACCTTTTGCGGATCAGGCTGAGGCTGGTCACCTTTTGGTCGTGGATGATCAGCCCAACAGCCGCCTGCTGCTGGGGGATCTGCTGGAGAGCATTGGCTACCGGGTCAGCGAGGCCGAAAACGGCAATCAAGCCCTGCAGATGTTGAAAACCTTCCAGCCGGATCTGATCTTGCTGGATGTGATGATGCCGGGGTTGGATGGGTTCGAGGTCTGTCGGCGCATCAAAGCCAATGACGAGACGCGTTTGATCCCGGTGGTGCTGATTACAGCGGCCAGCGATCGCAAAAATCGCGTGCGCGGTATTGAAGCTGGGGCAGATGATTTCTTGAGCAAGCCCTTTGACGAGTCGGAATTGTTGGCGCGGGTGCGTTCCCTCGTTCGCCAAAAGCACCTCAATGAAGACTTGGATCATGCTGCCCAGGTTTTGTTCGCCATTGCCCGCAGTGTGGAAAGCCGGGATCCCACCACCGGGGATCACTGTGAGCGCCTGGCACAAATGGCCAAGAGCTTCGGCGAGTTTTTGCATCTGCCCCGTCCCCTGATCAAGGTGCTGATGTGGGGAGGTTACCTGCACGACATCGGCAAAGTGGGCATACCCGATGCCATTTTGGGTAAAACAGGCAAGCATACGCCGGAAGAGTGGGAGGTGATGAAATCCCATGTCTTGATCGGGGAGCAAATCTGCCGCCCACTGCGCACCATGAAAGAGGTGTTGCCCCTCATCCGCCACCACCACGAGCGTTGGGATGGCAGCGGTTATCCCGACGGCCTCAAGGGGGAAGAGATCCCTCTGGTGGCCCGTATCTTCCAGATCATCGACATCTACGACGCCCTCACCTCGGAGCGACCTTACAAGCGAGCGTTCACCGTTCAAGAGGCCATAAGCATCTTGCGGGAAGAAACAGACAGGGGTTGGCGGGATCCCCAGTTGGTGGAGTATTTCTTTGAGTTTCTGCGATCGCGGGCGCCAGATTTGGAGTAGGCTGGATAGAGCTTGCTTGTAGTGTATCAGCAGGATAGAGTCTTTTGCCGGGTGCCGATCCGCTGCGCCGTTGTGTAGGCTGTCGCCAGTTGTTTCCTCGCTCACAACTGTGGCGGCTGGTCAGGCAATTTGATTCCCACCAAGTGCTTTTGGATGAGGGTATGGGGCGTTCTGCCTATGTCTGTCGTCGGCTGGAATGTCTGCAGGCAGCCCGACGCAAGCAGCAAATCAGCAGAGCTCTCAAGGCACCGGTGCCTGACTCGTTGTTTCAACGGCTGTTGGATTCTCTTGAGCAGGATTGCTAGGGGCATCTCCTCCAAAAGCCTGAGCCTCAGAGGTATTCCCAAACATAGGTAAGATATTTAAACGCCCTTTTAGGTTCATCAGGTTGCGAACTACACGACAGCCCCCCTCAATTGTCAGAATGGGAGTTGGCCGGAAAACTGAGGTCAGGCTGGAGGAGCTGCAGAGAGGTTATTCTGGAGGCGCTGTTTCCATCTATTCTTTCCCCGGCTGCCCTACTGGATGTCCCCTGCGGATGTTGCCAGAGCAGCTTCAGACCTGGGTTCCCTCCAGTCCGGATCTCTAGAGGATCGCCAAGCTGCTCTCGATGCACCGGAGGAAGCCCCCGCAAGCCCAAAAGGTTCGGCTCAACCCAATAACCGGGTTCCCATTGACTTGGAGAGTAAAACTGACGAGGAGAAAGGAGCAGAGGCTAGCAGACGAATGACCGACAAAGTTCGACTCTATGACATTGCCCGTGAGATGGGGCGTGACAGTCGGGAGGTGCTGGAGATTTGTGAGCAACTGGGGATCCCTTTCAAAACCCACAGCAGCACCATTTCTCCGGAGCAGGCTGAGTTGGTGCGCAGCAAGCTGGGCGCCTCCCGCATTGTGAAGCCTCCTCGACCCCGGCCCAAACCCCCATCTGAAAACCTCCCGCCGGAGCCTCCTGCTGAAGCTAAAGCCAGTGAGCGCCCTCAGCAGAAAGCGCCCGGCACCGCTAGCGCGATCGTCGGCATTCGTCGGCCCGCGCCCGTTCAGCAGCAAGCCCCAGTTGGCGAGGCCAAGACGGCTGAAACTCCGCCGGCTGCCAAGCCCTCGCTGTCTCGACCTGAGCGAGTCTCCCCCGAAAAAGGATCTGCCAGCGGTGGTGCTCAGCTCATAGGCCCGCCGCGGCGGCAAGTTAGCCCTCCTGTCCGCTCGTCTGAGGCCACCCAAAAGCCGGAGACTGTTTCTCAACCGGCAACCCCTCCCACTCCCTCTGAGTCTGCCGCGGCCAAAGCCAGCGGCTCGGAGCCCAGTCCTGTGGCCAAGCGCCCAACTGTGCTCACCCCCCCTCGACGAGCTACCTCCGGGACAAAACCGCCGGCAGAGCGGCCTGAACCGCCGCAAAAAGCTCCCGAGCTCAGTCGCCCCAGCTCTTCAGAAGCACCATCCCCCAGCCGCGCCCGTGCCCCTCAGCCTGCGGAAGAAAAAGCTCCTTCTCCTCCACCTGCGCAGCGACCGCGTCCACAACTGGTGGGCGCACCTGTTCGCCCTGGCACGCGTTCTCCGGTGACTGAGGAAAACCGTTCCAGCAGCGGCAAAGCCGGTGAAGCCCCTCGTCCGCAGCGGCGGATGGAATTGGTGGGGCCCCCTACCCGTCCTGTGGCCAAGCCGGCTCCCCCTGACCCAGATGCCGCCTCTCCCTTGCCAGAGAGGATCCCTGGGGAACGTCCCAGCCCGGTGTTGGCGGAGGCTCCTGTAAGACCTACCCCACCCAAGGTCAAGCGCAAAACGGAAGAAGAAGAGGACGAGGAGTTGCAAGCTCTTAACCGACGGGCTGCCCGCGCTCAAGCCAAACGCAAACGCAGTCGGAGACGAGGGGAAGGCGACGGAGATGGTTTGGATTTGGATCCCATGACCATCATTTCAGCGGTCAAGCAGGCTGAGCTGAACGCCCTCAAGCCCTTGGCTCGCCCCACCGCCAAGCCTCCTTCCTATCGCCCACCCGCGGCAACGGCTGCTCCCCCTGCCCGCCCCCGCCCTGCTGCCCGTTTGCAGCAGCAACCTACCTCCGCTGAGGCTGGTGCTGCCGATCGCGCTAGCGGGACAGAGCCCTTGCCCGAAGAGAAGGTGTTGCTCTTGGATGGCAGCCTCACCGTTCAGGAATTGGCCCATCGCCTGCGCGTGGCCGAAACCGAGATCATCAAAACCCTCTTTTTCAAAGGGGTGATGGTGACCATCAACCAAGTCCTGGATGAATCGCTGGCCGAGTCGGTGGCCAAAGAGTTGGGCTATGAGATTCGCCGACCCGAGGCAGAACCCGAGGCTAAAAAAACCGAAATGCTGGACGTGGAGGACATCGACCATCTGGTCTCGCGTCCGCCGGTGGTAACCATCATGGGCCACGTGGACCACGGCAAAACCACTCTCCTCGATGCCATCCGCGACACCAAAGTGGCCCAGGGAGAGGCTGGCGGGATCACCCAGCGCATCGGTGCCTACCATGTGGATGTGAACTTTGAAGGCCAGAAGCGGCGCATCGTTTTCCTGGATACTCCTGGCCACCAGGCTTTTACCGCCATGCGTGCCCGAGGAGCCCGCGTTACCGACATTGCGGTTTTGGTGGTGGCCGCCGACGATGGGGTACAACCGCAAACTCTGGAAGCGATCAGCCATGCGCGGGCGGCTCAGGTGCCGATCATCGTGGCCATTAACAAGATCGACAAACCCGGCAGCCAGCCGGAGCGCATCAAGCAGCAGTTGGCGGAGCATGGCCTATTGCCAGAAGAGTGGGGTGGCGACACGCCCATAGTGGAGGTGAGCGCTCTCACCCGCCGTAACCTGGATGCTCTGCTGGAGATGATCCTATTGGTGGCCGATGTAGCGGAGCTGCAGGCCAACCCCAATCGTCCCGCTCGCGGCACGGTGATCGAGGCCCACTTGGACAAAGCCCGCGGGCCAGTGGCCACTTTGTTGGTGCAAAACGGCACCCTGCGGGTGGGGGATACCCTGGTGGCCGGCGCAGTGCTGGGCCGGGTCAAAGCGATGATGGACGATCGCGGCCAGCGGTTGCAAGAAGCCGGGCCCTCTTCGGCGGTACAACTGCTGGGCTTGGATGAAGTCCCGGCAGCCGGGGATGAGTTTCAGGTTTACACCGACGAAAAAGAGGCCCGTCGCATTGCCCAAGAGCGGGCGGAGGTGCTGCGGCAAACCCGTCTACAACAGGCGCTGCTGTCTCGTCGCGTGAGCTTGGGTAGCGTTTCCGCCAAAGCCCAAGAAGGTCAGCTCAAGGAGTTGAACTTGATCATCAAGACGGATGTCCAGGGATCCGCCGAAGCCATTCAGACAGCGTTGCGGGATTTGCCCCAAGAGGAAGTCCAGTTGCGGGTTCTGCTGGCGGCCCCTGGCGAGATCACGGAAACCGATGTGGATTTGGCTGCGGCCAGCGACGCCATCATCCTCGGTTTCAACACCACCCTGGCCCCCGGCGCCCGCCAGGCTGCCGATGACAAGGGCGTGGATGTGCGGGAGTACGACATCATCTACAACCTGCTGGACGATCTGCGGGCGGCCATGGAGGGCCTGCTGGAGCCGGAAGAAGTGGAGGAGCCGCTGGGCCAAGCGGAAGTGCGCATGGTGATCCCCATCGGGCGCGGTGCGGTTGCCGGCAGCTATGTGCTCTCGGGCAAGGTGCAGCGCAATGCTCTGGTGCGAGTTCGCCGCAGAGGGGAGGTAGTTTACGAGGGACGTCTAGACTCCCTGAAGCGCTTCAAGGACGACGTGCGGGAGGTGGCTGCGGGCTTCGAGTGTGGGATCGGCATCGACAAGTTCCAATCCTGGCAGGAAGGCGACATCATCGAGGTGTACCAGATGGTCACCAAGCGGCGGACGCTGGCCTCTGTCTAGCTTCATCAAGGCACTTCAGGTTGGCCTGCCGGTCAGGCCTGTGTTCTCGGGCAGGGGATCCCAAACAGGGCGGGAAAGTTTGAGCTGATCGTGCGAGCGGGAGGAGTCCTCAGAGGGAGGGAAGGGATGCAACAAAGCCAGAGACTGAGCCAGATGCTGTTTGTCACGCTGCGGGAGGATCCCGTCGAGGCCGAGCTGCCCAGCCACAAATTGCTGCTGCGGGGCTGCTTTATCCGGCGGCTCTCCCCAGGGATCTACACCTATCTGCCGCTCCTCTGGCGGGTGCTGCAAAAGATCTCGGAGATTGTCCGGGAGGAGATGAACGCCATCGGCGCTCAGGAGTGTCTTTTGCCCCAGCTGCAGCCGGCAGAGATCTGGCGGGAGTCGGGCCGCTGGGAGGTGTACACCCAGGCGGAAGGGATCATGTTTGCCCTTAAGGATCGCCAGGGACGTGAGCAGGCCCTAGGCCCCACCCACGAAGAGGTGATCACCCTGCTGGCCCGCGACCTGATCCGTTCTTACCGGCAATTGCCCCAAACCCTCTATCAGATCCAGACCAAGTTTCGGGATGAGATTCGGCCCCGCTTTGGCCTAATGCGAGGGCGGGAATTCATCATGAAAGACGCCTATTCCTTCCACGCCAACGAGGAAAGCCTGCGCCAGACCTACCAGGATATGTACCGAGCCTATAGCCGCATCCTCAGGCGCTGTGGGCTGGAGTTTCGCGTGGTGGATGCTGATGCCGGGGCGATCGGGGGGCCATCGGCGGCCTCGCAGGAGTTTATGGTGCTGGCCTCTGCCGGAGAAGATGAGATTCTCTACACGCCCGATGGCTCCTATGCTGCCAATGTGGAGAAGGCCGTCTCCATCCCGCCGCCAGCGGCAGAGTCTCCCTACACCGCCTTCCAGGTTCTGGATACGCCGGGAACCGAAACCATCGAGAAGCTGGCCGCTTTCCTAAAAATCTCCTCTACCCTGATCGTTAAAAACGTCCTCTACCAAGCCCTTTACGACAACGGCCTGCGGGTGGCAGTGCTACTGAGCATCCGTGGGGATCAAGAAGTCAATGAGGTCAAACTGGCCAACCACCTCAGCCGCTTGGCAGAGCGCTACCAAGCCAGCAAATTGCTCAAGCTCGCCTTGGCCGATGCCGAGATCCAAAACAGTTGGCAGGGGGATCCCATCCCGGTGGGCTACATTGCCCCCGACTTGCCGGATAGCTGTCTGGGCCGGCAAAAAAACCTTGCCCCCCAGATCCTGCGCTTGGCCGACCAGACGGCAGCCCTGCTGCAGAACTTCGTAACCGGCGGCAACCAGGTGGGGCAGCACGTGGTGGGGGCCAACTGGGGCGAGCAATATCCCCTGCCGGAAGTGGTGGATGTGCGCAAAGCGCAAGCGGGGGATCGTTCTGTACTCAACCCCGACCAGATTCTGGAAACGGCTCGTGGCATCGAGATCGGCCATATCTTCCAGTTGGGTCTCAAGTTCTCACTGCCGATGCGGGCCACTTTTACCGACGAGCAGGGATCCGAGCAGCCCCTGTGGATGGGCTGTTATGGCATTGGAGTATCGCGCTTGGCCCAGGCGGCGGTGGAGCAATCCCACGATGCCAATGGCATCATCTGGCCGGTGGCCATTGCCCCCTATCACGTAGTGGTGGTGGTGCCCAACATCTCCGACGCCGAGCAGATGAGCGTGGCGGAAAAACTGGTGCAGGATCTCGCTACTGCCGGCATCGAGACCCTCTGGGATGACCGGGACGAGCGGGCCGGGGTGAAATTCAAAGATGCGGATCTGATCGGGATCCCTTACCGCATCACCACAGGGCGCAGCCTCAAACAGGGCAAGGTGGAACTCACCGAGCGGGCCAGCGGCCAAGCCACGGAAATTCCCATTGAAGAAGTGGTGACTACCCTGAAAGAGCGGATTGAAGCAGCCCTAGCTGTGCCGGACTGAGCGTGGTTTCTCCTGAACTCCATGCTGAACATCTCCATTCTTAAAGAAGACGAATCCTATACTTTTCGCTCTTATTTTGAGATGCCCTACGAGCCAGATGAAATCTTGGCTCAGTTCGGCTATCAACTGGAAATTGGGGAGTGGACATGGCCTGTTGCCCCTGCTCCACCTCAAACCCCAGTTTTGAAAGATCGGATCCGACAATTGTTACCTTTGGTTAGCCTCACCAGCGAAACAGCGCGGCGGGAATTGCTGGTGGCTCCTGTGCTGACCGAAGTGGCTCTCCATTGTCGAGTTCCTTTGCGGCTGGAGTATCCCCTGATGGTCAACAATTGGTTGAAGGGCAGCCTCGATTATCTGTTGCGAGGGAAGAACATCCTGCTGGTGGTTGAAGCCAAAAAGGACGATCTAACGCGAGCCTTTGTGCAAATGGCTGTAGAAATGATTGCCCTGGCGCAGGTGGAGCAGCAGGCTCAGATCTACGGTGCAGTGACGATGGGGTCTATCTGGCAGTTCGGACAAATTCTTGCCCATCAGCAGATGATCAAACAAGACTTAACGCTGTATCGAGTACCTGAGGAGCTGGAAACCATTGCCGGCATTCTCACTGCCATGGTCAGCAACCCCAGCCCATCGTGAATTTAGTGACCATAAGTCATGAATCAAAAAACAGTCTGGTTTGCCCTGAAGTTGATGCTGGCTGCCGCCGGAATCAGCATAGCCATCAAATATGGTGGCCCTTACTTGGCCTTGCCGGAGCAAATACCGGTGGTGATCGGGATGATCGTTTTGCCCACCCTGATCGTGGCCGGGATCCTGTGGCGCTGGCAAATGCAGTCTCCTCTATCCAAAACTCCCCTACAAGCCGGCAAGGGATCCCTGGGAATTGAAGATGATAGAGCCTTCACCCCCAGCCCTTCTCCCAGGGGAGAGAGGGAAGTCTGAACTGCTGGACATGGAAGGCTGCCCAGATCCCTTGATGGGTGGGGGGAAGGCTATCGGGATGGATTGGGATCCCTTGAACCCCTTACTGCTGGGTAAGGCGCAAGGTTACCGTTGGGCTGGTTTGGTTGCCGGAAGTGGCCGTGAGATTCACCTGATACACCGTGCCAGAGGCCGGAATGGGAGGTCGAACGGTGATGGTGAAACGGCCCTGGGCATCTGCCTGCACCGTTTGGTTGGTCACGGTCTGTTGGGCGCTGATGATGCCCCCCAGAGAGGTCGAAGCCGTTACATTCACCCGCACCGAAGCATTGGGAGCTGTAGTGCCCTGCAGCGTAAACGAAGAACCGGAAACCCGATCCCCATCCTGCAGGTTGGTGATTTGAGGCAAGAGGGGGCTGGGGGCGCTGACTGTAGCGGAAACCTCTTGGGTGGTCAGCCGCTGGATGCCCCCGGTGGCCCCTTCGATCAGGCGGGCCGGTTGTTCGGCGGTCATGAAGCGCACTTGGCCACCATTTTCCAGGCGGGCGACGACGATCCCTTCCCGGGTGGTATCTTTCGCCTCGATTAGGGCGTTCACTACATAGGTGCCGCTGGAAACTTCCTGAGCCGGCAAGGTTTGCACTTGCCGTCCATCCTGGATGAGGTAAACCGTTACCCGGCTGGAAGGGGTACCTTTGACGGTGACCAACAGGATTTCTCCCGCTGCCAAGGGGCGACTGCCGGCATTGTGATCCACCAGGTCGATGGAAGCGCGGACAGGGCTACCCACGGTGAAGCTCCAGGTCACGCGGCGGGTCACCCCCTGGGTATTGGTGAACTCCAGCAGAACTTCCCGGCGCCCCGGCGGCAGAGGTTGGGCAGGGCGATAGGTGAAGAAATCGCGGGTAATCACCGACTGGGAAGTGACGTCTTGGCCATCCAGGAAAACCCTCACCGTTTCCGGACGCACGCTGACTCCATCTTGGCTGCGAAAAGAAGCCGAGATTGGCGAGGTGGGCTCAACATTGGTGGCCGCTTGAGCTGGGCTGGGATCCGTAATTTGCTGAGCCCTTGCAGGCAAGCTCGACAACCCCACAACCGCAGCACCGATCACCAAGGCCCGGGGAAACCAGGAATACAAGTTATCGCTCATGAGACCATCCAAGAAAAAGATAGAGTACAGACAGACTACACAGGCAACAAGCCCAGAGAAAGGCTAAACAGAGTCCGGCAGAACATCGGCCTCGATATCCTGTTCGAATCCTGTCACAGGGGATGGCCCCTGTCGATACGCCTAAACCTCTGATCGGCTCTCCAATAGACTCAATCCCAGCGTCAAAACCGGGCAAAGTCAACTGCCATCTACCGTGTGGGATCCCATGTCCATCCTGGCAAAATCCAGAAGATGACTGTAGGTGAGGATGTAAGGGATCCCTTTGAAGGATTTGACTTAACTTGTGTTCGATGGGTAATCGATGGGTATCAGCTCATCTCAATTCACAAAAATAGCCCCTGTCGCTTGCAGATCGAGGCAGTGGTCGCCGGAGACATCGTTGACCAGCCGCACCTCTACGGTGATCACGTTGAAAGAATCCACGCTCACCTGGTAGCCCACAGGAGCCAACATCGGCGTGTTGATGGCCATGCAATTGGGGATCAACAGGTTGCTCAGGCGCAACGTTTCGCCTGCAGGCAGTTCCGAGACTTTCTGGCGGGGATCGGTAAAGCCGTATTCCAAAGGCAGACCGGTGCGATTGCGGATCACCAGCTCTGCCGGCAGGTCGGGGTTGAAGCGGGCCACTGGGCGATCAAAAACCAATTGATCGACACCCACCGGTAAGCGCGGCAACGGCACTGTCTGAAAGGTAGGCTGAGCGGCAACCCAGAGGGATCCCTGCAACAACCCTCCGCCAACCCAGCCGCCCAGCAGAGTCGCCAACGTCAAAACCATTCTTTTGCTCCGTTCTGCATAGCTCATGGCTTTCGCCTCAGGATGTGCTTCCAGACTGGTGGGAGTTGGATCCCTTGCCTGCTTGTATTGTTCCCAAAAACGGCTGGCCGGGCCAGATGGCTGCTGTTTTTTCCAGGGTATGCCCCAACCAGCTAAGATCCCGTGGGGGGGAAGTTAAGTTAGAGTTGGCAATGCAAAGGGAGGCATGGCCATGCCAGCAGAACCGAAAAAGTCGGAGAAAAACTTCTCGTGGAAGGGCAGTGCCGACGCGGGCCGGGCGCTGACGATTTTGGCTGCCGTGGGAGCCGCGGTGATTTTACTGGCGGGGTTCCTACAGTAGGCAAACAGTAGGCAAAGCTGTTTGTGTCTGCAGCCGGCACAAGCACCTCAGCACGGCGGCGGAAGCCAAAGTTTCTTCTTCAAGGCGATTTCAAGGCGATGGTGGCAGCCTGCTCGACTTCCAACTTGCCTTCAAGGATCATCCCCGCCATGGTTGAAGATGTCCTCAAGGCAAAGGTGTTGTCTGCGGGGCAGGAAGCCGCCCTCGACTGCGTTCTCCGCCATGGCTGCCCTACAGAAAGAAGCAGATCCGGATGCTTTGGAAGTCCTGCTGATTGGTTGATGCGAGGTTCGCTACGCCTGTCCGGGTCACGCCGCTGGGCAGCAGGCTCAACAGGGAAAAAAGCCCAGCAGAGAAGGGATCCCTGCTGAGCCCCTTGAAAGCGCCGAGGAAGGGGTAAAGTGCCCTCAGCCCAGCAGCCGGCGGGCAGTGTTGACCACGTTTTCCACCGTGAAGCCGAACTTCTCCATGCACACCGGGCCGGGGGCAGAGGCGCCAAAGCGATCGATGCCAATGGCCACCCCCTCAAACCCCAGGTACTTGTGCCAGCCGAAGGTGGAACCTGCCTCGACGGAGACGCGCTTGGTGACGTTGGGGGGCAGAACCGAGTCTCGGTAGCTCTGGGGCTGGGCCTCAAACAGCTCCATGCAGGGCATAGAGACCACCCGCACTGCCCGGCCTTCCTGCTTTAGTTGGGCGGCAGCTTTCACTGCCAGCTCCAGTTCAGAGCCGGTGGCGATCAAGATCAGCTCTGGGTTGGGGGCATCCACCACCACATAGGCCCCTTTGGCTACGCCTTCAATGGAGGTGCCTTCCACCGGGTTGACCGCCTGCCGGGTGAACACCAGCACAGAAGGGGTGGTCTTGGCTTCTAGGGCCACCTGGTAAGATCCCACTGTTTCGCGGGCATCTGCCGGGCGCAGCACATAGAGGTTGGGGATAGCCCGTAGGGAAGCCAGTGTCTCAATGGGCTGGTGGGTGGGGCCATCTTCTCCCAAGGCGACGGAGTCGTGGGTCATGACGTGCAGCACCCGCACTTGCGAGAGGGCCGATAGGCGGATGGCAGGCCGCATGTAGTCTGTGAAGATCAAAAAGGTGGCGTCGTAAGGGATGAGGCCTCCATGAAGCGCCATGCCGTTGGCGATGGCTCCCATGCCGTGTTCCCGCACCCCAAAGCGGAAGTTGCGCCCCTCGTAAGATCCAGCCTGAAACTCTGGGATCCCCTTTAGATAAGTCATGTTGGAGTGGGCGAGATCTGCGGATCCCCCCAGCAGTTCCGGCACCGCTTTGGCCAAGGCATTCAGACAAAACTTGGAGAGGTTGCGGGTGGATTCTCTGCCGGTTTCGGCAATGGGGGCCAGCGCTTCTTTCCAGCCCACCGGCAGCTCCCCGGCCATGATGCGCTTGAACTCGGCGGCCTCTTCGGGGTAAGCCTTCTCGTAGGCGGCGAAGCGCTCGTTCCACTCGGCCTCGGCCTTGGCCCCTTTTTCGATGGCCTGGCGGAAGTGGGCCAGCACCTCGTCGGGAATGTAAAACTCCGGCTCCAGAGGCCAACCCAGGTTTTGTTTGGTGAGCTTCACCTCTTCCGGCCCCAGGGGTGCCCCATGGACGCTCTCGCTGCCGGCCTTGTTGGGGGATCCGTAGCCGATGGTGGTCTCGACAATAATCAAGGACGGCTTGTTGGTGACTTCCTTGGCTTTCTGGATGGCCTCGGCGATCCCTTTCAAGTCGTGGTTGCCATCCTCTACTTTTTGCACATGCCAGCCGTAGGCTTCATAGCGTTTGCCCACATCTTCCGTAAAGGCGATTTCCGTTCTGCCGTCGATGGAGATGTGGTTGCTGTCGTAAAGCATGATCAGCTTGCCCAGTTGCAGGTGGCCGGCCAAAGAAGCTGCTTCAGAAGCCACCCCTTCCATGTTGCAGCCATCCCCCAAGATCACGTAGGTGTAGTGATCCACAATGGTGTGGCCGGGCTTGTTGAAGCGGGCGGCCAGATGGGCCTCGGCAATGGCCAACCCTACCGCATTGCCCACCCCTTGCCCCAGCGGGCCGGTGGTCACCTCCACCCCCGGAGTTTCAAAGTTTTCCGGGTGGCCGGGGGTTTTGGAGCCCCACTGGCGGAACTGCTTAATGTCCTCCAGGCTTACATCGAAGCCGGTTAGGTGCAGCAGCGCGTACTGCAGCATGCAGCCATGCCCCGCCGAGAGCACAAAGCGATCCCGATCCACCCACTTGGGGTTGCGGGGGTTGAACTTCATGAACTGCTGCCACAACACATAGGCCATGGGTGCTGCTCCCATCGGCAGGCCAGGGTGGCCGGAGTTGGCCTTCTGAACAGCATCCACCGCCAAAAAGCGAATCGTATTGATGGCAAGTTGTTCCAGAGAGGGAGGAGCAGCAACAACCATGTGGGATCCCTATCGCTCGACATTTGCTTTCCAGTATGCCGTGTTTTGGGTCTTGCTTCCGAGGCGCTAGGGATCAATTGGGCCGGGAAATTGGCTTTGTCCAAATTCAAGGGGGCCAAATGACAGGCTAAGCTGAGTGATACCGTCGCCGCTGTTTCGTGCTGGAGCGCTTCTTTGACTGTTGTTTCTTCTGGTAGCAAACCCTCCTGGCTGCGGGCCAAGGCCCCTCAACGGGTGGGATCCGTCAAACAACTGCTGCGGGACTTGGGCCTAAACACGGTTTGCGAAGAGGCTTCCTGTCCCAACCTGGGGGAGTGTTTTGCCAACGGCACCGCCACCTTTTTGATCATGGGCCCGGCCTGTACCCGCGCCTGCCCCTACTGCGATATCGACTTCACCAAACGCCCTCTGCCCCTGGATGCCACTGAACCCCTGCGGGTGGCAGAAGCAGTGGAACGCTTGGGATTGCGCCATGCGGTGATTACGTCGGTGAATCGAGACGACCTGCCCGATGGGGGAGCCGGCCAGTTTGTGGCCTGCATTGCGGAAATCCGCCGCCGCATGCCCCAGACCACCATCGAGGTCTTGATCCCAGACCTATGTGGTAACTGGCAGGCGCTGCAGCAGATCTTGGCCGCCCGACCGACGGTGCTCAACCACAATACCGAAACGGTGCCCCGCCTCTATCGCCGTGTACGCCCGCAAGGGAACTACGAGCGCTCCCTCAAACTGTTGGAGTTGGCACGGCAATGGGATCCCGGCCTGTACACCAAGTCGGGGGTGATGTTGGGTCTGGGAGAGACAGCCGAGGAGATCTTGCAGGTGATGCGGGATCTGCGCCGGGTGGGTTGTGACATCCTCACGCTCGGCCAATACCTGGCGCCCAGCCCCAAACACCTGCCGGTGGAGCGCTACGTTCCCCCCGAAGAGTTCGACCATTGGCGACGGGTGGGGGAAGAGCTGGGCTTTTTGCAGGTGGTGTCCTCCCCTCTCACCCGCAGCTCTTACCATGCCGAGGCCGTACAAGATTTGATGCGCCACTCTCCCAAAGGGGGATCCTGAGTAGCGGCTCTCCACCAAGTTAGACTGCTGAAAGCCCGAGGCTGGTGTGTTCCTGACACCGCCAAGGAGACCCAAGACCGGGAACCCAATCATGGATATGAACAGGATCCCTCCTTCTACTAGCAGCAGCTCAGAAACCGGCTTGGTTCCCTCACCCCAGGGTTGGCCACAGCCTCTCCGCTGGCGGCCACCACTGGTCACTCCAGAAGAATATGCCGAGTTGATGGTGGGATTGATGCGGGAGTCTCGCCTCAGCCTGAACTACTTGATGTTGGTGCTCGGCTCCTGTGTGATTGCCACGTTGGGGTTACTGGCCAATAGCCCGGCCGTGATCATTGGGGCGATGATCGTGGCTCCTTTGATGCTGCCGATTCGCGGCATGGCCATGGGGGCTTTAGATGGGAATGTGGTCTTGTTTCGTACAGGCATCCTGTCTTTGACCGTGGGAACTGGTATTGGGGTGGGGGTGTCTTTCCTGCTGGGGTGGTGGGTAGGTCTTCCCAATTGGGGCAGCGAAATTTTGGCCCGCACTCAACCCAACCTGTTGGATTTGGGAGTGGCGCTAGCAGCAGGGGGAATTGGCGCTTTTGCTAGGGTGCGCAAAGAGATCGCCGACAGTTTGGCAGGGGTTGCGATTGCTGTGGCCTTAATGCTGCCGGTGTGTGTGATTGGTTTGGGACTGGCCCATGCCGAGTGGGAGATCAGCCTAGGAGCAACCCTGCTCTATTCCACCAACCTGTTGGGGATTGCCCTGGCTTGCATGGTTACGTTTTTGCTGATGGGCTACGCCCCCTTGCACAAGGCCCGTTCTGGATTGGTGTGGATGTTCGGTTTGGTGATGGTGTTGCTGGTGCCGCTGGCAGCCAGTATGACTCAACTGCTGTATCAATCTCGGTTGGAATGGGCGCTACGAACCGCCTTGCTAAACAGAACCATCACCTTCCAACGGGTAACCCTATTGCGCAGCGAGTTTAACTGGGTGGTCAATCCCCCAGAAGTAGTGCTGTCGGTACGAGCAGACGAGCCGGTTACCCCCAGGCAGGTGACTTTGCTGGAGGAATTTGTGGCGGCGGAGGTAGGTCGCCCCTTTACCCTGATTTTTCAGGTGGTACAAGACCAAGAGGTGCGCCGAGAAATGCCTGCCCCAGAAGAGCCTGAGTCGGATCCCGAGGTTAACCCTACAGAGGCAACTCTTTCCCCACGACCGAGGGGGATTATTACCCCCTACTGAATCGCCGGGTGGGCTTGCTACAACGTCAGGGATCCCACATTTTGTTCTAACAACTGGGCCAGATCCTGCAGGAAAGCCGCCGCATGAGCCCCGTAGATGACGCGGTGATCACAGGTAAGGTTCACTTGCATCTGGGAGCGGATGGCAATCGCTTTTTCCGGTGTCGCTACTACCGTGGGGCGAGAAGCGCCGATGGCCAAAATGGATCCCTGGTTGGGCGGCAAAATGGCATCGAAGCGATCCACCCCAAACATGCCCAGGTTGGAGAGGGTGAAGGTGCCGCTGGTGTACTCCTCTGGCTGCAGTTGCTTACGCCGCGCCCGCTCCACCAGATCCTTCCAGCGGCGGGAGATCTCATACAGATCCAGCCGGTTGGCTTGCTTTAGGACAGGGGTGATCAGCCCGCCATCCTCCATGGCCACCGCCACCGCGATGTTGATATCGGCTTTGTAGTGGATCCCGCCTTCTGTGTAGCTGGCATTCAGAAGGGGGTGCTTCTCCAGGGTCATGGCCACGGCTTTGACCAAGAGGGCCGTCAGGGTGACTCCTTTGGGCTTCACCTGTTGGTAGAGGTGATCCAGGCTATCGGTGGTGATAGTGTAGCCCACGTGGAACACCGGCACGCCAAGGCTGGCGTTCATGTTGCGCACCACCGCCGCTTGTAGGGTGCTGAGGGGAACTGTCTCTCCCAAGGGGACAGCCACAGGAGTTGGAGGCGCGGGGGCTGGAGCAGAGGGGGCAGCCACTGCAGGAGCGGAAAGGGCCGCAGCTCGCTCCACGTCTTCAGCGACGATGCGACCATTGGGGCCAGAGCCGCGCACGGTGCGCAGATCGATCCCCAGGCTCTCCGCCAGTTTTTTCGCCCGTGGAGAAGCCACGATCCGCTGGGATCCCGATCCATTTTGGGGGGCAGGGGTGGGAGCAGGAGCAGGGCTGGCTGATGGAGCTGCGGGAGGGGGTGCCACAGGGGCAGCTCCGGCAGAGAGGGCCTTGGCTTTTTCCTGGGCCTGGGCCACTTCTGCCTCGCTTTCGGCAATCAGGGCGATGGGCGCGCCCACCGGGGCCGATGCTCCTGCCGGAATGAGGATGCTGGCCAGGATGCCGCTGTGGAAGGACTCCACGTCCATGTCCGCTTTGTCGGACTCCACCACCAGGATGTTTTCTCCTTTCTCCACGCGGTCGCCGGGGTTCTTAAGCCAGGTGACGATCTTGCCCGTTTCCATGGTGGAGCTGAGGGCCGGCATGGAGAGTTCGTGGATCATCGATGGGGATGGGAACACAGCAGAAGAGATTGTAACTCAGGAGACGGGATCCCCGCGCACGTCTCTGGGCCGGCTTTGGGCTCACCGGGTGCCAGCCGCTTCTGCTTCGGCCACCACCAGCAGGGTTTTCAACAGGGAATCGGGGTTGAGGCTGATGGAATCGATCCCTGCTTGCACCAGGAAGCGGGCAAATTCAGGGTAGTCGCTGGGAGCCTGGCCACAGATGCCGATCTTGCGCCCGTGGCTTTTCACCGTCTGGATTACCTGGGCGATCATCCGCCTGACGGCCTCGTTGCGCTCGTCAAAAAGGTGGGCCACCAGGGCTGAGTCGCGATCCAGGCCCAGAGTGAGCTGGGTGAGGTCGTTGGAGCCGATGGAGAAGCCGTCGAAGATCTGGCAAAACGCGTCGGCCAGGATGACGTTGCTGGGCAATTCACACATCACGTACACCTGCAGACCGTTTTCTCCCCGCACCAGGCCATGGCGGGCCATCTCTTCCAGCACCTTGTGCCCCTCTTCCGGCGTGCGGCAGAAGGGGATCATCAAGATCACGTTGGTCAGGCCCATCTCATCCCGCACCCGTTTCATGGCCCGACACTCCAAGGCAAAGCCCTCACGGTAGCGGGGATCCGTGTAGCGGGAAGCCCCCCGCCAGCCGATCATCGGGTTTTCCTCGTGGGGCTCGTAGCGGGATCCCCCCAGCAGGTGGGCATATTCGTTGCTTTTGAAATCCGACAGCCGCACGATCACCGGCTTGGGATAGAAGGCGGCGGCGATGGTGCTCACCCCTTGGGCCAGCTTATCCACAAAGTATTCAGGCTTATCGGGATATTGGGCGGTCAGCTCCGCCAGGCGAGGCTCCTCCTTCACCGCCTGCTCATAGTTGAGCAAAGCCAGCGGGTGGACTTGAATGTGGTTGGCGATGATGAACTCCAGCCGCGCCAGCCCGACCCCATCGCAAGGGATCCCGCTGAGGCCGAAGGCTTTTTCGGGGTTGCCCACATTCATCATCAGTTGGGTGCGGGGACGGGGCAGCTTCTCCAGGGGGATCTCGCTCACTTCATAGGGCAGCAAGCCGGGATAAACCCGCCCTTCTTCTCCCTCGGCGCAGGAAATGGTGATGGGCTGGCCGGAGCTGAGCACCTGGGTGGCGTTGCCGCAGCCAACAATGGCCGGGATCCCCAGCTCGCGGGCGATGATGGCCGCATGGCAGGTTCTGCCCCCCTGGTTGGTGACGATGGCGCTGGCTTTCTTCATGATGGGCTCCCAGTCGGGATCCGTCTTCTCGGTCACCAGCACCTCTCCAGCTTGGAACTGATCCGAGCGGCGCACATCCAAGATAAGGCGGGCTGTACCCTGGCCGATGGCCTCGCCCACCGCCCGCCCCCGCACCAGAGGTTCGGGCCGCACTTCCGGCTGGGTGAAGCGATAGGTGGTCAGCCGGTTGGCCGCTTTTTGCGATTGCACCGTTTCGGGGCGGGCCTGCACGATAAACAGCTCCCCGGTGAGGCCATCTTTGGCCCACTCGATGTCCATCGGCGTGAAATGGCCCCGCTGTGCCGAGTAGTGCTCCTCGATCAAGCAGGCCCACTGGGCCAATTTGAGGATTTCCTCATCCCTGAGGGCATATTGCTTGCGCAGGCTTTCGGGGACAGCCACGTTTTTGGTGGAACGGGATCCCCCCTCGTCGTAGACGAGCTTCAGGGCTTTGCTGCCCAGCTTGCGGGAGAGAAGGGGTCGCAGGCCCCGCTTGAGGGTAGGTTTGAACACCACGTATTCGTCGGGGTTGACGATCCCTTGCACCACGTTTTCCCCCAGACCATAGGCGGCGGTGATGAGCACTGCGTCTTTAAAGCCGGTTTCCGGGTCGATGGAGAACATCACCCCCGAACAGGCCAGGTCGGAGCGCACCATCTTCTGCACCCCCACCGAAAGGGCCACTTGAAAGTGGTCAAAGCCCTTGATTTGGCGGTAGGAAATGGCCCGGTCGGTAAACAGGCTGGCAAAACAGTGGTGGCAGGCGTTGAGCACCGCCCGCACCCCATGCACGTTCAGGTAGGTCTCCTGCTGGCCGGCAAAGCTGGCATCCGGCAAGTCTTCTGCCGTGGCGCTGGAGCGCACTGCCACATCGGTGTCGGGGCCGTAGCGCTCGCACAGCTTCTGGTAGGCTTCCGTGATGGCCTGCTCTAGCTGAGGGGGAAAGGGAGTCTGCAGAATTAAGGTGCGGGCAGCCTTGCCGCGATGGCGCAGGTTGTTCACGTCTTCAATGTCGAGATCCCGAAAGATCTCGCGCAGCTTTTCCTCCAAACCCGCAGAGGCGATGAACTGGCGATACGCATGGGCCGTGGTGGCAAATCCTGTGGGCACCTGGATCCCTTGTGGAGCCAACTGTTGGAGCATCTCCCCCAGAGAGGCATTTTTCCCGCCCACCTGGGCGATATCTCTCAGCCCCACCTCCGTCAGTGGCAAGACCAAAGGCAGCTCTGACAAGAACTGAGGGTCTTGTTGAGGCCGGGATCCCACGGTTGCTCTATCCGACATGCCTCACCTCCCTGTGCGAATTGAACCCCTTGTCCTCGGACGATTGAGCCCATCGCAATCTGCAATCGAGAAATCGATGTTGTGGTGACATCCTCAGGACGATTGCGTGCGAGAGAAAGACTCCCTCTGGGCCAGAAGTCGGCCCGGCTTCTCCCGATGGGCTTTACTCTCACTCTACTGAGGTTTTTTCTCCGGCTGCGATGCCCAGAAAATCGGGAAGAAAGGGCTCAAAAGGGGATGAACCAAACAGGATTCTGGGAAAGCTGCCTCGGCGAAGTTGCCACAAATCTTTGCCCTTTTTTACTTCAAGCAAAAATAACAAACTGCCACAATGAAAAAAGACAGTTTCCGCAACAGGGCAAATCGGTCGGGCATGGAAAGCCACCAGGATCTGCCGGTGGAGGTTCGACAGGTAACGGTAACCGAGAAACAGCAGGGATCCCGGCTGGATCGAGGCTTGGCGGAGCAACTCCCCGATTTGTCTCGCTCGCGCCTGCAACAGCTCATTCGGGCGGGGCAGGTTTGGCTGAATGGGAAGCCCTGCCTGGATAAAAATCGCGCCTTGCAAACGGGGGATCGGATTGAGGTGCGGATCCCGGCGGTTACCCCTTCGAGACTGGAGCCGGAGCGGATCCCGCTGGACATTCTCTACGAAGATGACGACCTGATTGTGCTCAACAAACCCCGCGATCTGGTAGTGCATCCGGCTCCCGGCCATCCCAGCGGCACACTGGTTCACGCGCTGCTGGCCCATTGTCCCCGCCTGTCGGGCATCAACGGCGAACAGCGTCCGGGCATTGTGCATCGCCTCGACAAAGACACCACCGGCGCGCTGGTGATCGCCAAACACGATCAAGCCCACCAGCATCTGCAAGCCCAAATTCAAGCCAAAACTGCCCGGCGCCTCTATTTGGGGGTGGTGTTCGGTCGTCCGGCTCAAAGTCAGGGCACCGTCTCTGCCCCCATTGGGAGGCACCCGGTGGATCGGCAAAAGATGGCCGTCCTGCCCCCCGGCCAAGGGCGAGTGGCGGTAACCCACTGGCAAGTGTTGGAGCGGCTGGGCAACTACACCCTGATGCAGTTTGAGCTGGAGACCGGGCGCACCCATCAAATTCGGGTGCATGCTGCCCACATGCGCCTACCCATTGTCGGGGATCCCCTCTACACCCAGAGCAAAACCAGCCCTGTCAAACTGAGCGGCCAAGCCCTTCACGCTTGGAAACTTTCCTTCATCCACCCGCGCAGCGGCCAGCCGATGCACTTTACTGCCCCCCTTCCTGAGGAGTTCGAGCGGCTCCTGCGGCAATTGCGCAGCCAAGTCAGATGAAGCGTCGCCGTGGCCGTTCCCACCTTGCAGAGGGATCCCCCTGATTCCATCCGACGGGATCCAGGTTGCTCCCTGCGCCCAAAAGGTTTCAATCTTCAGCAAACCTTTAGAGAAGTCGGAAGCGCTTTTGCCGGGTGAGTTGTTTAGAATGCGCTCATCCTCACCAAAGTAAGCAATGCTACGTCAGCTAGAGCGGGTTTTGAAGCTGGATATGTTGCTGCGCTCCGGGCAGAGGCAGACAGCCTCTTCGCTGGCCAAAGCTCTGGAAGTGAGCGAACGAACGGTTAGGGCGGACATCAGCTTCTTGAAAGACCGCTTTCAAGCTCCCATCAAAACCAACCGCGAAAAAGGATATCACTACACCGATCTGGAATGGCGGTTGCCGACAATATCTCTCACCAAAGGGGAACTGTTTGCCTTAACACTGGGGGCCAGAATGCTGGAAGCCTATGCGGGATCCGCCTATGCCCCACAGTTGCGCTCGGCGATTGGGCGGCTGGCTCAACGGCTCCCAGAGCAGGAATGGCTGGATCTACAGCAGGTGGCCGATGACCGGCTCATTTTTCGCGCAGGAGCAGAAACCCATCTGGATTGGGAGATTTGGCAGCAGTTGGAGGATGCCTGTCGGGAAAAAAGGCGAGTGTGGATGCGCTACCGCACCGCCAGTCGGGGCGATCAAGTGTCGGAACGAGAGCTGGATCCCTATCTGTTGCACATCTACCGGGGGACGAATCCCTATGTCATCGGCTGGTGCCACAAAAGACAGGAAGTGCGCTGGTTTCGAGTAGACAGGATCCTGGCTCTCAAAACCTTGCCGCAAACTTTTGAGATCGATCCCAATTTTGATCCCAAAGCCCATATGGCGATGATTTTTCAACATGAGGCGGGTGGGATCCCTCGGCAGGTGGGGATTTGGTTTGACGCCCAGACAGCCCCCTTTATTCGGGAGCGGCGCTGGCATCCGACCCAGGTGATTGAAGAACAGCCCGATGGATCCCTAATTCTGCGCATGACGGTGCGGGGGATGAACGATGTGAAGCGCTGGGTATTGGGCTATGGCAGAGGGGCCAAAGTGTTGGATCCGCCGGAATTGGTGGACATGATGCGGCAGGAGATCCGCGATATGAGCCAGCAGTACATCGACGAGGAGGTATCCCCATGAACGAACCCCGGTTTTGGGCCAAGACCGGACAGGGGCAGTTCCGAGACAATGGCCAACCTCTGTATCATCCAGTCCTCTGTCACCTGGCGGACACAGCCGCCGTGGCCATGGAGATCGTGAAAACGTACCTCAGCCCGGTTGCTCGCCGGCAGCTATCGGCAGGTTTGGGGCTGGAAGGGGATCCCTTGGTGCGCTTCTGCGGCTTTATGGCTGGGTGTCATGACCTGGGCAAAGTCAGTCCTGCTTTTCAATTTCAAGTTAGCGAAGTGGGAAAAGCCCTGGTGGGAGCCAATCTCTACGATCTGTGGCGCAGCTATCCCACTACCGGACAAGAAACACCTCATGGAACTGTTACCGCTGCAACCCTACCCGGCTTTTTGGAAGAGCTTGGCCTGCAAAAGAAACTGGCCCGAAGGTTAGCAGAAATTGTGGGTGGTCATCATGGCTTTTTTCCGACATCCCAGGATATTCAAAGTCTTTTCTCAGATGATGTCGGTCGAGGAGTTTGGATCCCATTTCGTCGGGAGATCTTTAGACAATTGCGAGATTTTGTTGGGTTGAGGACAGAGGAGCTCCCCGACCGCTGCAACAATGCTGCTGCCATGATGTTAGCCGGCCTGACAACGGTTTCCGACTGGATTGCTTCCAACTCTGAGAGTTTCCCCTACGCCAACGACGAACCCTTTGAGGCTTATGCCCCAGGGTTAGCCGAAAAAGCCCAACAAGCCTTGAAAGCCCAAGGTTGGGTCGCGCCCACCACAGGTGCCCCTCTTGCTTTTGAGACGCTCTTCGACTTCATCACCAAGCCTCGACCCCTGCAAATGGCAGCCATTGACCTAAGGGACAAGCTAGCCCCACCCTGTCTGGTCATGGTGGAAGCCTCAATGGGGGAAGGCAAAACCGAAGCAGCGCTCTACCTGGCAGATCACCTGCAGCATCAAACCGGAACCGGCGGTTTCTACATTGGCTTGCCTACCCAAGCGACCAGCAATGCCATGTTCGAGCGCGTCAGGCCATTTTTGCAAAAGCGCTATCCCAATGCTGTAGTGAACCTTACCCTCAGCCATGGGGCAGCGGCTCTCAAAGAAGATTACCTAGATACCGTCTGTCGCCTAGAGCAGGTTTGCGACCAGGAGGGCAAGGGGGTTTTCGCCAGCGAGTGGCATACGGCCCGCAAGCGGACGTTGCTCAGTGCCTACGGCGTGGGCACCCTTGACCAAGCTTTGATGGGGGCAGTACAAGCACGCCACCAGTTTGTCCGCCTATTTGGTTTGGCGGGGCGCACGATTATCCTAGACGAGATCCACGCCTACGACCTCTACACGAGCACCCTGCTGGAGCGGTTTTTGGAATGGGCAGCAGTACTGGGATCCCCGGTGATTGCCCTTTCCGCTACCCTGCCTGTCAGCACCCGCCAGCGACTACTGGCTGCCTACGCCAGAGGCTGCAATCAACCCCCGCCCAATCTCCCTGCTGCCAGCTATCCCCGCATTACGATTTTTGCCTCTGGAGAAGCCCTAGCTCAGCCTTTTAAACCCTCAGATCATGTGCGCCGAAAATTAGGGATCCGTTGGGTCAAAGATGATCGGTGGCCTGAAGAACTCTCGCAAGTGCTGTCTGAATCGGGTGGATGCGTTGCCGTTATCTGCTCAACAGTGAATCGCGCCCAAGAAGTTTTTCAGCGTCTCCAGAAGCATTTTCCGCCAGAGGAGCTGGGCCTATTTCACGGGCGCTTTTTGTTCAAGGATCGAGAAGAGATTGAAAAAGAATGCCTGGAGAAGTTTGGCAAAAACGGCTACTGCCGCCCTTCTCGATTCGTTCTGGTAGCAACCCAGGTTATTGAGCAAAGCCTAGACGTGGACTTTGACTTAATGATCAGCGATTTGGCTCCTGTTGATCTTCTTTTACAACGCTCTGGGCGGCTGCACCGCCACCAACGAGACAAGCGGCCATCTGAGTTGGCTGCCCCTTGTTTATGGATTGTAGAGCCAGCCTTAACCGGCGAGGGCAAAGCTGACTTTCAAGAAAGCGGACACATCTACGATCGCCACATTCTTCTGCGCAGTTGGCTGGCTTTGCGACAGCGCTACCATGTACAACTGCCTGAGGAAATCGATGCTCTGATCGAGTCAGTATATGATCTGGAAATACCTGCCCCCGAAGAACTGGAGACAATTCATGCTGAGGATTGGCTTGCCTCTTTGGAAAAGTATAAAACTGAAGAGGAAGATGCCAAAAGAGCTCAGGCCAATGAGGTGAAGATTCCACCACCCTATTCTGATGCAAAACTTGACCACTTCACTCGGCTGAAAAAAGAGGATGACGAAAGTACCATCGCAGCCGTCACCCGGCTTGGCCAGCCTTCTGTAGCAACAATCTTCCTACAAAAAGATGAGACTGGTTTAGTTTTTCCTGGCACTCAAGAGCAGGTGGATCTCGAAAAAGAGCCTAGTCTAGCTATGATTCGCAAGCTGCTGGCCTACAGCGCCCGCATTTCCTCTAGCTGGGAACTTGTGAAGAAGCTGCGATCTCAAGAGAACCCCAAAACTTGGACATCTGCCTTGTTGCGCAACTGTCGCTATGTTGTTTTGAATGCCAAAGGGTGGGCTCAAGTGGACAACTGGCGACTGCGGTTGGATCCCAAGCTTGGAGTCACAATCGAGAAGATTAACAGCTAGCCCCTGGGAGAAATCTATGACAACTCAATCCTTTAACCTCACAACAGAAAAGTGGATCCCTGTGATTGACCGTGATTTTCAGATGCAGGAGCTGTCTTTGATTGAATTATTTAAACAGTGGGAAAGTTTACGAGAAATTCGGGGAGATAATCCCCCTACAACCTTGGCACTCTATCGTTTCCTATTGGCAATTATGCATCAAGCCTATCAGGGGCCAAGGGATACAGATCACTGGAATGATATTTTTCAAGACAATGCTCGGAAAGTCATCGACTATCTACAAAGTAAGCAAGATCGTTTCGACCTTCTTGATTCTAGTCGTCCTTTCATGCAGGATACAGCTCTAACTCTAGAAAAAGCTGTACCTGTCTACGCAATCCATACTATGAGCACATCTGAGGTATTCTCTCATGAGCATGAATGGAGTGGCTATAGCATTTCCTTAGCAGAAGCTGCTCGACTGCTGGTGCGCCTACAGGGGGTGGATATTACCAGCCTAAGAGCTTTTTATGTGGGGCAAGATAGCGGCAATCGATCTGCCGTAAACACTCCAACGATTAATGCTGCCAATGTTCTCCTCAGGGGAAAGAGCTTAAAAGAGACACTGATGTTAAATTTAATGCAGTACAGTCCAGAGAATGAGATACCCAGCGCGGTATCTGGAGAAGATCTACCTACTTGGGAAACTGAAACTGGCTACAGTGGCCAACCTAAAAAAGAGATTCCCAAAGGATACATTCACTATCTAACTTTTCCCTGGCGGAGGCTGCGGCTATTTTTAGAGGTTGCAGAGATGGGGCGAGTGAAACAACTGGCCATCACCATGGGTAATTCCTTACCCGATAATGTAGAGGCTCGACAGTGGGAATGTGGCATTGCCTATCGAGAAGGAAAGCCAGTGCGTCTATCTCTGCACAGACAGTTGTGGCGCGATGCGGACAGTTTTCTCTTGACGGCTGACAAGCAAACTCGTCCCCGGATTGTAGATTGGTTGGCTGAACTCAGATCAGAAGAAATGATTAGTGATACAGTTGTATTTGAAATATTGGGCATGAGTGCCGATCAGGCTAAACCTCTGGGATGGAGCTCAGTTCGATTCTCAGCTCCAATTCAATTTGTTACAGACTTAGAACTGGCACAAAGCCTAAAAAGTGCTATTGCAATTGCTGAGAGTCATCAACAAATTTTTCGCTCTTTCAAAGGTAGTCCCTACTTTTCCATGGCAGAAGTCCTCAAAAATGGGGAGCCCGAGAAACTAGCCAATGCCCTAGATGGAGAATCTCGTTACTGGGCAGATCTCGATCGCGCCTTTCCAGAGCTGCTGTATGCTTTGCCTCAAGATAGCCAAACTGGATCTGATGGGATCACTCGCTACGGATCCAAGACCTTACCTGCCTGGACTCAAACCGTCCAAACTGCTGCCCTCCAAGCCTTTATCGAATCTATAGAACCTATTCGCAACTACCAGGCTAGGGCCGCAGCCCTGCAGATTTTGGAGCGGAAACTGGCAGATCTCCGCCTCAGCCCGACGGAAAGGAAAGCCCAAAACCAAAAAGCCACAAAGAAAAATCAAAGGAAAGAGCAAGCTGTTTCTAAGCAGGAGACTAAGTCATGACCGGAGTCCAGACTTTATCACACAATCGACTGGAGCGGGCAACAAGGTTTTTACAAGCAATTCAGGAGCGCGTCAAAAACGACAACGGCACAAGAGCCGCCTTTAAGCGGGCACTCTCTGGCGAAGCTTACCATTTGTGGAAGGTTTACCCCTTTGTACTGCCCTATTTGGAAGGCATCCCCGAATGGCAACAGGATATCTGGATTTTTGTGGCTTGCCTCTCGGTTTACCATGACCAAGACGTGGAGCCAGACCCCAGAAACTTTGCAAAAAGCTGTCGTGAACTGCAAGACAGCGCTGAACCCTCCAAAGGCCCAGAGAAAAGATTTAAGTCTCTTCTTGAGGCAGAGCTTGACTACATTCAATACCCAATTACAGCTTTGGTGCGACAAATGAAAAGCAAAAGTGATAGGAAGATTTTCGTCCACTACCCAACGCTAATCGCTGACCTTTGCTTATGGAATCATCCTAATCAAATTGTTCAGGACAGATGGGCTAGAACCTTTTGGCAAATATCTTCTTCTGAATCTGAAGGGAAAAAGGAGGTTGACGATGCAACTTCTGAGGCAATTGATGAGGTCGAAACCGATATGTAAGAAGCGAAAGCCAAACTAAAACAGCTTCGTTCCTAGCTAGATCATCGAGAATCTTCGGATCCCATAACTCAAAGGAGAAGTCACCATGCAACGAAACAAAGAGAAAGAAACCATGCGACTGGAAATTCACCTGATCCAAAGTTTCTGCCCTGCCAACCTCAACCGAGATGAAAATGGAATGCCTAAGTCTACGGTATTCGGTGGTCGTCCTCGGGCGCGGATTTCTAGCCAGTGCCAAAAACGAGCGGTGCGACTTTATTATCAACAATACTCAGATGTGAGTGCAGATCAGTTTGCTTGTCGCTCTCGTTTGTGGCTGCCCAACCTGAAAGCATTACTTGTCCAGAAAGAGATTTCTGAAGAGAAGGCTGAATTGGCAGCTAAGCTAGCCTTGAAGCATTTGGGAGCAGAGGAAGACCCGAAAAAGCCCGGTAAAACAAAAACAATTCTATTTTTAGGTTATACAGAGCTGGAGGCCATTGCCAATGTCCTAGTTAAAAACTGGGGAGTTGTTTCTCCTGGTCTAGCCGGGAATAATCGAGAGCTGCCCAAAGAGATTGCCAAAGCCATCGAAAGAGCTCTGACCGATACAGGCAAGCCGGGCGACGTGGCTTTGTTTGGTCGTATGATGGCCTCGCTGCCTGCAGTAAATGTTGATGCTGCTGTTCAAGTGGCCCATGCAATTAGCGTCAATGTCTTGCAACAAGAGTTTGATTTCTTTACAGCCGTAGATGATCTGAGTGGCAGTGACGATACCGGAGCCGATCACATGGGTGAGACTGGGTATAACAGCTCGACTTACTATCGCTTTGCTGTTCTGGATAAAGAACAGTTGATTCATAACTTGGGAGGAACTGAGCATCTGGGATCCATTGTCAAAGCTTTTGCTACGGCCTTTGTTCATGCTGTTCCCAGCGGACATCAAAATGGGTTTGCGGCTCACACTCGGCCTGCACTGGTGATGTTGGTAGTTCGGAAAGGTCAGCCTATTTCCTTGGTGGATGCTTTCGAAGATCCAGTTGCTCCCAAAGCAGGATTGAGCTTGCTGGAAAATGCCGTTAAGGCTCTGGATACTCACTGGGGAGAGCTTATCAAGATGTATGGGGAACCTGATGTGAAGTATAGGGGGGTTGTCACTCTCGATAGGCTGTCCAGCAGATTAAGCGTGCTCAAACCCAGCCAGGAAGGTTCTGTTGAGAGTCTTATACAGAAAGCTCTTGAAGCTCTTGATGTTGTTGGTAGCGGTCAGGAGGGTTAGAACCATGTCTACGCTCCTAATGCGATTGCGTGCTCCCATGATGAGTTGGGGCGACCACAGCCAGTTCGACTATCGCGATAGCCGTCGTGAGCCCACCAAGTCTGCCGTAATCGGGATCCTCTGTGCCGCGCTGGGCCGTCCTCGCTGGGAACCTGTCGGTGATCTGGCTGCTCTCAAAATGGGGGTGCGAGTCAATAAAGAAGGGATCCTGCGCAAGGATTTCCACACGGTGCAAAACAACATGCACGATAGGAATAAGGCTAAAACTACCATCAGCGAGCGCTACTACGTAGCAGATGGCGATTACTTGGTGGGACTGGAAGGGGATCCCGATTTACTCAGAGCTTTGGATCAGGCTCTTGAAAGACCCCGCTGGCAACTGTTCTTGGGCCGAAAAAGCTTTATTCCAAGCCGCTCTGTGCGAATAGGAGTTGTGGAGCAACCTTTGCTGGAAGCTTTGCGCCAGCATCCTTACGAGTGTTCCAGACGTGAGAAGCATCCATCTCAACTTCGTTTTGTGTTGGAAGTCTCAGATAGCTTGGATATTCGTCAGGATGTACCTTTGAGCTGGCAGCCGCGGCGTTTCGGTCGTCGAGCCGTTAAGACAGAATACTATGCACTCCCGGAGGCAATATGTATCTTTCCCGGCTAGTTCTCAACGAACGACAACTCTTAGTGCAAAGGGATCTCAGCAATTCTCATGCTTTGCATCAGCGAATTATGCATGGTTTTCCTGATCAGCCTACCCAAACTCCTCGATCCGATTGGTGCATTCTCTATCGTCAAGAACCGGATGGCTACACTATTTTGGTACAGTCTGCGATTCAACCCGATTGGTCTCGCCTGCCAAAGGGCTATGTCCAAAGGGATCCAGAGGTGAAAACCTTTGACCTGACAGCAGAAGTTCTGGCCAAGGGAAAGTGCTTTCGGTTTCGCCTGCGGGCAAATCCCAGCAAGCGAGACAAGAAGACCCACAAGATTGTCGGATTTTTTCGCTTTGCGGATCAACTGGAGTGGTTATGTCGTCAGGGCCAGCGGCATGGATTTGAGGTGTTAGCTGCAGAAGGGATCCCATCGCCCAACATCTTTGGGATCAAAAAGGAGATCCCTGGGCCAGTCCGCATATACACTGTGTTGTTCCAGGGCATATTGCGAGTAACCGATGCCGAGGTTTTGGTTAAAGCGGTGCAGCAAGGGATTGGACGAGGCCGCTCTTACGGCTGTGGGCTCTTGTCCTTGAGTAAAATCAGCCACTCTGCCTTTTAGAAGAGAATCTGTATGGAGAACAAGCCAGTTACGACAAGTCTACGATCTATTCCAAAGGTTCGAGACAGCATTAGCTATGTCTATGTAGAACGATGCCGTATTGAACAGGATGCCAGGGCTGTTGCTGTTTTGCAGGAAGATGGAAGGTATGTGATCCCTTGCGCCAGTTTGACAGCGTTGATGCTAGGCCCCGGAGCTGTAATTACTCATGCCGCCATCAAGAACTTGGCAGATGGCCTATGTTCAGTTCAGTGGGTTGGTGAAGATGGACTGCGCTTTTATGCCAGTGGATCCCATCCTTCCAGTAGTGTGGAAAGGCTCTACCACCAGGCCAAGTTATGGGCAGATCCAGCTCAGCACCTGGAAGTGGTTCGGCGTATGTATGCGTTTCGATTTACCGAACCTTTGAAGGATGGACTGACTCTTGAGCAGATCCGCGGCCTAGAAGGGGTGCGAGTGCGAACGGTTTACAATCGATTAAGCAAAGAAATGGGGGTGAAATGGAGAGGTCGAGACTACAAACCCAAAAAATGGGAGCACTCCGATCCGGTTAACAGAGCTCTTTCTGCTGCTAATGCCTGTCTATACTCTGTTTGTCAATCGGCCCTAAATGCTGTGGGCTACTCAACTGCATTGGGGTTTATTCACGTGGGCAAACCCTTATCTTTCGTTTATGATGTCGCAGATCTCTACAAGACAGAGATTACAATTCCTGCTGCTTTTAAGGCCGCATCCGAAGCACACTCAAATCTTGAGTCGAGAACCAGGCGACTATGTCGGGAGAAGTTTGCAGAATATCGGTTGATGCAAAGAATTGTAGATGATGTTGACACAATTCTAGGTTTTAGAAATACCAAGGACGAGGCTGACTTTGTGGGATCCCTTTGGGATGACAAGAAAGGATCTGTTGAGGGAGGAGTGAGCTACGGAGAGGAATTAGATGAGGAAACGTCGGTCTGATGGTGGTTTTTATCTTGGAAAGCGTCCCAGCCAGCTTGAGGGGCGATCTGAGCCGCTGGCTGTTTGAAGTAAAAGCAGGGGTGTTTGTCGGTCGAGTCTCAGCCCTGGTTCGAGAAGAACTGTGGGCGCGAGTGACCAGCAAAATAGGCAATGGCTCAGCGCTAATGATCTACTCCACCAACTCGGAGCAGGGATTTTGGGCTAAAAGCATCGGGGATCCCTCACGGCAGCTAGTAGACATAGAAGGGGTGCTGCTGGTCAAAACCTACTAAAATCAGCAAAATTGGAAGTGTTGTCCCCACACACGTGGGGGTGAACCGGTAGAGCAGCCCAGAAAGGCAGCACGATTGATGGTTGTCCCCACACACGTGGGGGTGAACCGAAGAAGAAGCGGTGGTGCCCGCGAGTGGAATCTACGTTGTCCCCACACACGTGGGGGTGAACCAGGCAGAGTGACTACTGGTGACTACCGGGTGACGTTGTCCCCACACACGTGGGGGTGAACCGATGACTTGAAGAGTAACTTGAAGAACTTGAAGAGTTGTCCCCACACACGTGGGGGTGAACCGCACTCCACCGGTACTAATAAACCTCAGCTTGTACGTTGTCCCCACACACGTGGGGGTGAACCGCCGGCAAAGTCTTCAAGAGGGAGTGGCTGCAGAGTTGTCCCCACACACGTGGGGGTGAACCGCCAGACTTGTCTACGGCGAACTAGGTCGTGTTGATCTTATGTTAGGATAGAGAGAATAATTTATAGAGGAAAGAGGATGAAGTTGGTTTTTTTAGAT
>NZ_JANSIF010000035.1:0-31743 GCF_047461935.1 Synechococcus sp. R55.4
GATGCCGGGTGGAGTTTATTCACCGGGTGGCTGGACTCCTACGGGAAGGTCTTCAACAAGGTGGTGGTGGCCGTGCCACCGGAGTACACCAGTCAGGACTGTTCTCATTGTGGCCATCGGGTGAAGAAGACGCTGTCCACTCGCACTCACCGCTGCCCGCGGTGTGGGGTGGTGATTGACCGAGATGAGAATGCGGCCATCAACATCCTGCGCAAAGGGCTGGAGCTGTTGGGTGAGGAGTGGAACAACGGTACCTTTGGGCAAAAGGGAACCGCCCCGAAAGGGGGAACGCCTGGGGAGAAAGGCCTACGGCCCGCTGCCGCGATGAGCACCGCTGCTGTGGAGGGGCAACCTGACACGGTAAGTGCTGTCGCAGAACCAGGAACCAGAATCCCCTGCCTTTAGGCAGGGGAGTATGTCAATTGTGAGATAATGGTAAAGCTGCGCTTTCTGTGCAGCCTCTGGTTCTAATCAGTTCTATCTGGCCAATTAGGGGATAGTATGCTGCACACACTATCTGGCCAATTAGGGGATAGGTCTCCAGCTCTGATCGGGATCCACTGTATCCTGGAGCTTTACGACTGCCCGGCCAAACTTTTGGATGATGCCTCTCTGGTGCAACAGGCTTTGCGAGAGGCAGCCAGACGCTCCAACTCCACCTTTTTGGGAGAGCTGTGCCATCCATTTGAGCCACAGGGGATTACAGCCCTCGCTCTTTTGGGGGAATCCCACATCTCCATTCACACCTGGCCCGAAGCGGGCTACGCGGCGGTGGATGTGTTCACCTGTGGTCGCCACACCCGACCGGAAGCGGCCTGTGAATATCTGATCGACGTGTTTCAAGCGCGACGATATTCCCTGCGCAAGGTGCCCCGCCGCACCGCGCAACCGACACTCCTGGAAGAGGCCCCAGACTCGGCTGAGGTGCTCACCTGTGAAGCGACCCGACGAAGGCGCTGAGATCTTCGCCAATCGCAGCTTTTTCCAAACTGTCATGGGGGCCATCTGTAGGCTGGGTGGGATCCGATTCACCCCAGAGGTCAGTCTATGTTGCTGGAAAAAGCTGTAGCGAGGTGCTTATGAGCAGCCCGAGAAGTTTCTTCTGGGTTCAGGAGTACTTTACCCCTTGGGACTACACCGCCCGTGCCGTCACGCGCATCTTGGCCTACCGAAAAACCCCTTTCCAGGAGATGCTGATCGCCGAGACGGGGGCCTTCGGCAAGGGTCTGATGCTGGATGGGCATTGGCAATCCACTACCGTGGATGAGTTTCTGTACCACGAGGCTTTGGTTCATCCGGCTATGGTGCAGGTTGTCCAAGCGGGCGGGATCCCCCGGCGGGTACTGGTGTTGGGGGGGGCAGAAGGGGCAACGCTGCGGGAGGTGCTGCGTTGGCGCTCGGTGGAGCAGGTGGTGATGGTGGACATCGATGGGGAGGTGGTGGCAGCCTGCCGAGAGCACCTGCCGGAAATGCACCAGGGATCCTTTGAAGATCCGCGGGTGGAGGTGGTGATTGCCGATGCCTTGGATTTTCTCCAGGAAACAGGCCCCATTTGGGATGTGATCCTTTCCGATCTCTCCGATCCCATTGAGTCCGGCCCTGCCTACCGCCTCTTCACCCAGGAGTTTTTCCGCCAGATCCGCTCCAAGTTGCAGCCCGATGGGGCTTTCACCATCCAAGCCGGGCCGACGGGGCCGGTTGAGCTTCATCAACACACCCGCATTGTTCGCACCCTGAAAACGGTGTTTGCCGCCGTGCAGCCCTACGCCATCTATGCCCCCACCTACGGTGGCCCACTGGGTTTTGCCCTGGCAGCTCAGGATCCCATCTCCCCCAGGCCAGAACCGGAGCAGATCGACCAGATGCTGAGCCAACAGTTGGATCCCGAGCGAGGGGCACTGCAATTCATCGATGGCATCACCCTTCTGGGCCTCTACCAAGTCCCAGCTCACCTGCGCCGTGCCATTGCCGCCGAGACCACGGTTTATACCCTGGACAACCCGCCTCGCATCGAATAGGGGGCTATCCAGCACCCCGAAGGGATCCCAGGAGAGTTTGTCTTTGGTGCCATAACTTGGTAGATTCGTGAGCAGCCGAATTTTGCTTCCCTGATGAAAGTCCTGGTTATTGGTGGTGACGGATACTGTGGCTGGGCGACAGCCCTGCACCTATCCAACAGGGGTTATGAGGTGGCCATTCTCGATTCCTACGTCCGCCGCCTCTGGGATCTGCAACTGGGGGTTTCTACCCTGACCCCCATTGCCCAGCTAGAGCAACGGGTGGATCGCTGGAAGGGGCTAACCGGCAAGGACATTCCCATCTTTGTCTGCGACGTTACCAACTACGAAGCCCTGATCTCCTGCATGCGCCGCTTCCCGCCGGATGCCATTGTTCACTTTGGCGAGCAGCGCTCTGCCCCTTACTCGATGATCAGCCGCGAACACGCGGTAATGACCCAGGTGAACAACGTGGTGGGCACCTTGAACATCCTCTACGCCATCAAAGAGGAATTTCCCGATTGCCACCTGGTGAAGCTGGGCACCATGGGTGAGTATGGCACCCCCAACATCGACATTGAGGAGGGGTACATCACCATCGAGCACAATGGCCGCAAGGATACCCTGCCCTACCCCAAGCAGCCGGGATCCATGTATCACCTCTCCAAAGTACACGACAGCCACAACATCCACTTCGCCTGCCGCGTCTGGGGCCTGCGCGCCACCGACCTCAACCAAGGAGTGGTGTACGGCGTGCTGACGGAAGAAACCGGCATGGACGAGGTGCTGATCAACCGTCTCGATTACGATGGCGTATTCGGCACAGCTCTGAACCGCTTCTGCATTCAGGCTGCCGTGGGCCATCCGCTGACAGTGTATGGCAAGGGCGGCCAGACCCGCGGTTTCCTGGATATCCGCGACACGGTGCGCTGCGTGGAGCTGGCCATTGCTCACCCTGCCGAGCCGGGCCAATTCCGGGTGATGAACCAGTTCACAGAGCAATTTAGTGTTGAGCAACTGGCGTTGCTGGTGCAAAAGGCGGGAGCCACCATGGGCCTGAAGGTGGAAATCAACCACCTGGAGAACCCCCGCGTCGAGCTGGAAGAGCACTACTACAACGCCAAAAACACCAAGCTCCTAGACCTGGGCCTCCAGCCCCACTATCTGTCCGATTCCCTCTTGGATTCGCTGCTCAACTTTGCTCTCAAGTACAAGGATCGGGTGGATGTGCGGCAGATTTTACCCAAGGTGAAGTGGAAAGGTTAACTCTCCAGGCAAGCTTGGGCCAGGCTCAGCCAGCCGCGCGCCAGGTTGTCCAGGTTATAGCCGCCTTCCAAGCCGAAGAGGGTTTTGCGGGTCACCTGCTCCAGGCAAAGGCGGGCCATGCGGCCAAAGGCTTCCGGCTCTAGCTGCATACCGGCCAGGGGATCCCCTTTGGCACAGTCGAAGCCGGCGCTCACCAGCAGCAAATCGGGCTGGAACGCTTGCAAGAACGGCAAGATCTTCTCGTCGAGGGCCTTTTTGTAGACCGACCAATCCGAGCCGGCAGGCAAAGGCACGTTGCAGAGGTTGCCGTGGATCCCGGTTTCGCGAGCGGAGCCGGTGCCGGGGTAGAGGGGAAACTGATGGATGGAGGCATAGGCCAGTTGGGGATAGCGCTCCACCACCGCCTGCGTGCCGTTGCCGTGGTGAACATCCCAATCGAAAATCGCCACCCGCTTCACCCCCGGCTGATCCAGCGCCCACAGCGCCGCAATGGCTGCGTTGCTGAATAAACAAAACCCCATTGCCCGTTCTGGCTCTGCGTGATGCCCAGGTGGACGGCACAGCACCAGCGCTGGCTGAGCGGTGGTCAAAACCGAGGCAGAGCCGGCCACCCAAGCCCCCACAGCCAGGCGCGCCGCTTCAAAACTTCTCTCCGAGAGAGCAGTGTCGGCATCAATGTGTCCCCCACCTGCTGTTGCCAACTCAGCCACCTGTTGGATGTGCTGACGCGAGTGTACTCGCTCCAGCTCTGCCAGCTCCGCCAAGGGGGGATCCCGCCATTCCAACTGGTTGGCAAAAGGGGCACCACGCAGCGCCTTAACAATGGACTGCAAGCGAGCCGGACGCTCGGGGTGAAATGGCCCAGTATCGTGGCTGAGGAAAATATCGGAATAGTAAACAGGCAACATGGGCAGAGGCAACAAGCTAAGGCAACGCCTTTGCAGTGTAGCTTAAGCCCGCCCCCTCTATCCGTAGAAGACCTCTGACATGGATCCCGCATAGGGGTCAAGGCCAAAAGAGGCTTGTTGGAGTTTTTGATTGACCACATCCCGCACTACCGACCGCAGCAATTCCAGCTCAGAGGAATTGAGTTGATCGCGGCTGGGACACTCATCGGCAGCCAGCCACATGTAGATGGCGGGGACCCGGTTTAGGATCTGCTGCATCATCGCTTCCCGCTCCCTAGCGTCATAAAACACCTGTTGATGGGGGTGCTCAGTGGAGAGGATAGTTTCCAGTTCTCCCAATGCCAGGTACTCGACGATATTAACCAACATCTTTTCCATGATGAATGTCCCTCCTAAAAATCCCTGTCGCTCTTAAAAACAGACATTAAACAAAAAACGCTGCTTCCCCATCTTCCTCCGCTGCTTTTGGCACCGGATTTTGCCTACAGGCCGACCATTTAAGCCGGTTGCAGTTAAGTCTGCCGTCGGGAAGAAGTTGCGGTTTCGTTCGTAAGATCCTCTTGTGCAGCCAATCCTTGCCTCCTCTATTCGCCTCGTTTGCCTTTCCACTTGCCGCTGAAAGCAGCCAATAGGAGCCATCAGCAGCTGGAAAATCTTTTTGCTGGTATTCAGTACCAACGAAGAATTATCAGCGTTCAAGAGAAACAAGGTAGAGCGTTTAACAAAGACTATAGAAACTCGACTGCAAGAGGCAGGAAGATCTTACTCAGCTATTTGTCATTCACTACCCTAACACGTGACTGTGTAAGAAATTGCGGGAATATTAAGAAACTTACATATTTCTTGACAATTGACTAAAACTTCTGTCTGTCAAGGAGGCCCTGGAAGGCAGTTAAAGAGTTGTAAAGAGCAACTCTTCCCTTGGCTCCAAGACCTAAAGAACTGCCAAATCCAGGGATCCAAAACAAATAGATTTAGCCTGCTATGGGCAGATCGACTCGCTGAGCCTGGATCCAGAAAGACTCTAGGTCATAGTAGTCCCTTTCCTGTTTCATAATCACATGGACAATGAGATCGGCATAGTCGATCAGTATCCAAGAGGCCGATTCCTGCCCTTCGATGCGGCGCGGAGTTTGTTTCCACTCGTCCCAAACCTTTTCCTCAATTGCTCGGGCAATGGCGCGGACTTGCGTGAGCGAGTAGCCGCTGACCAGAAGAAAGTAATCTGCCAAAGTGGAGACTTGGGATACATCCAGCAGAACGATATCGCCACCTTTTTTCTCTTCTGCCGCGCGAGCTGCACTCAGCGCCATGCAATAGATGGGATCCCCAGCAGGGTCAGGCATGAGATGTAGCAACTAAAACCCTCCTGAAACGACTGAGTTAACCTAGGACACCGCTTTTTCTAAAGGATGTAACAAAAAATGATTCCGAGTCATGAGTGTGCGCGGATGAACCACCTGATTCCGGTCTAGCAAAAATTTTAGGCTCAAGTCACATACTCCCACTACGGTTTTAGACAAATCTACAAAAGCCATCTGCCGCAACCGCTCCAATTCTGGGTTGCTGCCCCGATTCGGCTCCAGGGCATCGGCCACGAAAACCACGCAACTGAGCGGATCCATGCCGGGCTGCCCTAGCGTGTGGTTGGCAATGGCCGCCAAAATCTCCGGATCCTGTACCTGAAACTGCTCCCGCGCCACCAGGGATCCCACCTCAGCGTGCAGGATGTGAGGTTCGGCCCGCTCAATTTCATCCAGCTCCCGTTCCTGAGCCACCCTTTGCAACAGTTGCTCCGGCGGGAAAGCCTTGGCCAAGTCGTGCATCAGCCCTGCCCAAGCAGCTTTCTGCTCATCCAGCCCGTAGTGGGCCGCCAGCTGTCGGGCCATCCCCTCTACCCCCAAGATATGGCGGAGGCGAGGAGGAGACACCCGCTCCTGTAGCCAGGCCAACACCTCTTCCCGCCCCAGTTGAGTGCCCATCGCCCTAGTCATTCTGCAGCTTCAGCACGGCCATAAACGCTTCTTGGGGCACATCCACCGTTCCCACCGCCTTCATGCGTTTTTTCCCCTCTTTTTGTTTTTCCAAAAGCTTGCGTTTGCGGGTCACATCTCCTCCGTAGCATTTGGCCAAGACGTTTTTGCGCAGGGCTGGTATGGTTTCACGAGCAATCACCTTAGAGCCAATTGCCGCCTGAATGGGCACTTCAAATTGATGGCGTGGGATCAGCTCCCGTAACTTGGCAACTAGGGAACGGCCTACATAAAAAGCTTTGTCCCGATGCACAATTGTGGATAGAGAATCCACCACATCGCCGTTGATCAAAATGTCCAAACGCACCAAATCATCGGCGCGATAGCCAATCATTTGGTAGTCCATGCTGGCATAACCGCGGGTGCGCGATTTCAACTGGTCGAAAAAGTCGGTGACCACTTCCGCCAGAGGCAGCTCATACACCAGCGTAGTCCGACCCTGCGCCAGATATTTCATGTCTTTAAAAGTGCCGCGTTTGGTCTCACACAGCTCCATCACGGTACCGACAAATTCCTCAGGAAGAATCACCTCTACCCTGACAATCGGCTCCTCAATGCTGGTGCGCTCGTTGGGGGGAGGCAGCTTGCTGGGATTGTCCACCCGAATCACAGAGCCGTTGTTGAGGGTAACTTGGTACACCACCGTCGGAGCTGTGATCACCAGATCGAGATTGTACTCCCGCTCTAGGCGTTCCTGCACCACCTCCATGTGCAGCAGGCCCAGAAAACCACAGCGGAAGCCGAAGCCCATGGCGCTGGAAATTTCTGGCTCAAAGTACAGGGCAGCATCGTTGAGCTTGAGCTTTTCCAGAGCCTCTTTGAGTTCGGCGTACTGATCGGAGCTGCTGGGGAACAGGCCACAAAACACCATCGGCTTGGCTTCTTTGTAGCCGGGCAGGGGCTCAGGAGCTTTGCGATTCACCAGTGTGATGGTATCCCCAACACGGGCGTGTTCCACGCTCTTGATGGCGGCGGCCATGTAGCCCACCTCGCCCGCATGTAGGGCATCCACCGGCTCTTGGTTGGGACGCATCACCCCCAGCTCGGTAATCTCGTATTCTCGGCCAGAGGCCATAAAGCAAATCTTGTCCCCCGTTTTCACCTCCCCGTCCATGATGCGCACATAGACGATCACGCCGCGATAGGCGTCGTAATAGCTATCGAAAATCAAGGCCCGCAAGGGATCCGCCACCGTATCCCGTGGGGGGGGCACCCGCTGCACAATGGCCTCCAGAATCTCTTGAATGCCAATACCTACCTTGGCAGAGGCGAGGATTGCCCCGCTGCAGTCGAGGCCGATTACCTGCTCAATCTCGGCAATGACCCGCTCCGGCTCGGCGCCCGGCAGGTCGATTTTGTTGATCACCGGAATAATTTCCAGGTTGTTCTCCAGGGCCAGGTAGACGTTGGCCAGGGTTTGGGCCTCCACCCCTTGAGAGGCATCCACCACCAGCAGCGCCCCTTCACAGGCGGCCAGGGAGCGGGAGACTTCGTAGGTGAAGTCCACATGCCCCGGCGTGTCGATCAGGTTCAAAACATAATCTTGGCCGTCTTGGGCACGGTAGTTCATGCGGGCCGCTTGCAGCTTGATGGTAATGCCCCGTTCCCGCTCCAGTTCCATGCTGTCCAGCAGTTGTGGCCTCATCTCGCGGGCTGAAACGGTGCCCGTTTCCTGCAGGAGGCGATCGGCGAGGGTGGATTTGCCGTGGTCGATGTGGGCGATGATGGAAAAGTTGCGAATACGGGAGACAGGAACGCCGGTCATAAAAACCTGATCAGGGCAAAGATTTTTTACAATGCTAGCCTCTCTGCTCCCCTGCCTGAACTGAGGTTGCCCAGAAGTTGGCTGCCAAGGGGAGAAGACACAGCCCTTCTGCCGGACACCAGAGCACCCTACTGGAATTGGCCGGGACAGCTCCTTTCCGGCAGCGCTGACTAGAGCCGGTACAACGGACGTGCCGCTTGTGTGGCAGGGATGGGATCCGTGAAGATGGAAAAAGCCAGAACGAGCTCGGGCGGTGTTGTCGCCAGCTCGCCAGGAGGCTATGGGTCTGACCCGACGGCAGAGGAAGCAGTCCAGAACCCTGCCCAAAGCACTACTTGTCTAACTTCTCAATGTAGGGGCGAATGTCATTGAGGTCGATGTAGCGGTCGGTGGCGTTGCGCAGCTCGCGGGCGATCATCCCTTCGGTGGAGACAACTGTAATCAGCGTGTTTTTGGAACGCAACAGCTCGACGGCCCGCTCAAAATCTCCATCGCCGCTAAATAGAATGATCCTATCGTACTGGCCAACGGTGTTGAACATATCGATTACTATTTCGATATCCAGATTTGCTTTTTGGGAGTACCGACCGGAGTCTTCATCTCGATATTCTTTGAGGATCTTGGTGCGCACAGTGAAGCCCATGCTGATCAGAGCGTCTCGAAAGGCCCTCTGATCATGGGGATCCTTGATGCCGGTGTACCAAAAGGCGTTGACCAATTCAACATTTGGCTGTGATCTAACAAAATAATCCAGCACCCGGCGTGGGTCAAAAAACCAGCCATTTTTCTGTTGAGCATAAAACATATTATTGCCATCAATAAAGATGGAAACCCGAGTGACGGGATGATGGTAAAACATAAAGCTTTTCCGAAAAAAGTAAGGTGAACTGGTCAGAAAAAGAGGATGAAAACGAGGTCACTGACTTTCCACAAGAGCCATTTGGGCAGCCAGCACCTTGCTGACACCAATCTCTCATCATAGCCAAAGGTGGGATCCCTTTCTCAAGAATTAACTCTGGGGAGAGGCACCCCTGTAAACCAAAGCGGGTTCCGGTTGCCGCAGGGCATAGCTGGATCCCGGTCGATCGGCTTGGCTAACGTACAGCTCCGCCAATTGTCGAGCCAGGTTACGGATGCGCCCAATGTAGAGGGTGCGCTCGGCTACAGCAATGACACCACGAGCGTCGAGCAGGTTAAAGGTGTGGGAGCACTTGAGCACATAGTCGTAGGCGGGCAGGAGCAGAGACACGGCCAACCGATCCGGCAACACCTGTTTCTGCAGTTTCTGTTGGGTGGTTTCGATCAAACGCTTGGCCTCGGCTTCGTAGAGCCGGAACAATTCCAGTAGCATCTCCGGATCGGAATACTCGAAGTTGTAATAAGATTGCTCGACCTCATTTTGGAAATAGATTTGTCCATAGGTAATCCGTCCCAGAGAAGGATGCTCATTCCAGCAGAGATCGAAAACCGAATCCACCCCCTGCAGATACATGGCCAGGCGCTCTAGCCCATAGGTAATTTCTACAGAAACCGGGCGACAATCTTGTCCGCCCACCTGCTGAAAGTAGGTGAACTGGGTTACTTCCATGCCGTCCAGCCACACTTCCCAGCCCACGCCCCAAGCCCCCAAGGTGGGAGATTCCCAGTCATCTTCCACAAAGCGAACATCGTGTTCTGCCGGGTTCACGCCCAAAGCTTGCAGGCTATTTAGGTACACATCTTGAATGTCATCGGGGGAGGGCTTGATCAACACTTGGTATTGAAAATAGTGCTGCAGGCGATTGGGGTTTTGACCGTAGCGTCCATCGGTGGGGCGGCGACAGGGTTCGACATAGGCCACTCGCCAGGGATCCGGCCCCAAGGCGCGCAAAAACGTGTGGGGGCTCATGGTGCCGGCGCCTTTTTCCAGGTCGTAGGGTTGTAGGATCAAGCAGCCCTGCTCCCCCCAAAACTGTTGCAGGCGAAAGATCAAGTCTTGAAAGGTGTGGGCTGACATGGCAGGGGTTGGGCAGAGATGGATTAACCCCTATCCTACCAATCTCCTCCTCTCAGTCGAGCAGCTCTTCCCGATCAGCTGGATCCGAGTAGTCCCACTCGATGGGGGGCATTTGGTCGAAGGCTTGTTTGAGGGCGCTCTCCCACAGTTTGCGCATCTTGGCCAGGTAGGGATCCCCGGTGCGCAGGCGCAGACGGTGGGTGACCTTGAACTGATCCGCTTGCACCATCACCAAATCGATGGGGGGGCCGACGGAGATGTTGGATTTCATGGTGGAGTCGATGGAGAGGAGAGCGCATTTGGCCGCATCCGCCAGCGAGGTTTCGTAGGAGAGGGTGCGATCCAGGATGGGTTTGCCGTATTTGGTTTCCCCCACCTGCAAAAAAGGGGTTTCCGGGGTGGCCTGGATGCAGTTGCCCTGGCTGTAGATCAAAAAAAGGGCTGGCTCTTCGCCTCGGATCTGTCCCCCCAACAACAGGCTGCACTGGGCGTCGATACCGTCTTTTTCCAGCCAGGGTCGGTCTTGCTCCTGGATGTAACGAATTTTGGATCCCAGGTAGCGGGCCACGTCGTAGAGGTGGGGAAAGGTGTGGAGATTGGTACTTTCCGGTTGGCGCAGATCCCGCTGCACTTCGGTCAAAACGCCCTGGGTGATGGACAGGTTGCCGGACGTGCAGATCAAGATCACCCGTTCTTCGGGCACGGAAAAATCGAACAGCTTTTGATAGGTGGAGACGTAGTCCACCCCGGCGTTGGTGCGGGAATCTGCCGCCATCACCAAGCCAAAGCGGGTGATGATGCCAAGGCAGTAGGTCATGAGGACGACGCGGCTCGGCTTTTTGATTGTAGAGGGTCAGGGGAAAGCAAATCCGATTTTGTGGCGGATTTCCTCTCGCAGGCGGGCGGTAATCGAGGCTTCGTCCAAATCGGCCAAAATCTGGGCTATGGCGGCTTTGGGCCCCTCTGGCCCCCAACTGGCCCCTTGGGCGAGGTAGCGGCGGGCGGACTCGCCGATGGCATAGCAGGAAAACCCGGCCAACACCGCCTGCGTCAGGGCCACGGAGCCGTAGGCCCCCAGAGAGAATCCTCCCAGCAAGGTTTTCAGGGATCCCAGGCCCAACAGCGCCACCCACTCGCCGGCGCCCAGGCTGAGCATGCTGAGGATGATCTTCTGCAGCAGTTGTGTGGCTCCTGCAGTGCTCATGGGCCAGCCGTACAGGCGGGCCAGGCGCAGGATCAGGGTGACATCGATGGCCAGCCCTCCCAAGGTATCGAGCAGGGTGATGGGGTTGAGGGCAACCGCCAGCGCTTTGGTGCGGGCGGCTGAGGCGATGAGGTCTTGGGCTTGCTGGGCACGGGTTTGCAGCTTGCGCTCAATTACCTGCTGGTTAACCCGATCAGCAAACAGGAGGGCATTCAAGGCCAGCAGCGAACGCCCCTCCCGATGCAGGACTTCCAGGATTTTCAGGCGCAGCTCATCCACCTGCGGGGATCCCACTTCCATCTGGGCAGCAAAGCTCCCATCCGGCCTTTGTACCAGGCGGGGCACGCGAGGGGAGGCCGCCACCATGACGATCTCGTCGGGGGAAAGGAGCTGCCGCACCCGTTCGTTGCGGATCTTATCGTAGATGGCCTGGCGATCCGCCTCTGGGTACTGGTCGATCTTGTTGAACACCAGCAGCATAGGCTTGCCCGCCTCCCGCAGGGTGGCCAGGGCCTCAAACTCCACCCGCGTCAGATCCCCGCAGACGACAAACAGGATCAAATCCGCCCGCTGCGCCACTTCTCGGGCCAGCCGCGCCCGCTCTTCGCCGTCTACTTCATCCAGGCCGGGAGTGTCGATCAGCTCCAGACGGGATCCCTGCCAATGGGCGACCTGTACCGACTGCACCGAGGAAGGGGGGAGGCGGGATCCCTGCAGGGATGTGCCAGAGAAGGAGGACTGGGGGCGGGTTTCCCAGCTGATGTTCCAAGTTGCCGCTTGCTGGGTACGGGTGATGCCATGGGTGGGCCCCGTCTCAAAGACTGGCTCGCCCAGCAGGGCATTGAGCAGGGAAGACTTGCCTCGCCCCACCAGACCAAAGGCGGCGATGTGGATGACCTCGGTTTCCAGCTTGTCCAAGAGCGCTTGCAAGCTCTCCAACTCCCCTTCTAAGCCCGCGACCTCTTGGGGGCGCAGATCCAGTTGGGCCACCCACTGGCGCAGGCTGCGCTTGGCTTGTTGGTAGTTGAGGTCATCTTGTAGGGTGTTGCGGCGAGCCATAGCCGTAGCGCTCAATAGCGGTAGGAAGCAGCCCTTAAAAGACTCCACTTTGCTCTCGGGATCGGCAGGCTTCCCCACCGGACAGAGAGCTTCTCATCGGACAATACAAGACGATCATAAGAGGAAGGGAAGAGTTAAGCTCAAAGCAAGGCGGCCTCAGCCGCCGGGATCCGCAACTCAAAAATCCGATATCCAAAACTTGGCAAGAGGAGGTTTTCCATGCCCAGGGCCATCTGGAATGGGGTGGTGGTGGCCGAGACAGACCGCTACGAAACCGTGGAAGGCAACATCTATTTTCCGCCGGAATCTCTGCGCCGGGAATACTTCCAGCCCAGCTCTACCCACACCACCTGCCCCTGGAAGGGGGAGGCCAGCTACTACACCCTCGTGGTCAACGGCCAGGAGAACAAAGATGCCGCCTGGTACTACCCGGATCCCAAACCCGCTGCGGCCAACATCCGCGGCTATGTGGCCTTCTGGAAGGGTGTCAAGGTGGAGCCCTAGCCGGAGCCGAGTTTGTCAACCGGGTATGATGGGAAGAGTGGGTTGGAGAGGCGATGCCATGCTGACCAATGGCCGGATCCTGTTTGGCGCGGCCCGGTGGGCGAGAAAGCTGGGCCTGGCCGGATTGAGCTTGGTGCTGTTGGGCTGCAGCCCCGCAGGCTTTCGCACCCCACGTCCCAGCCTGACCAACAGTGGCCTCAACAGCATCTTCCCCGATGGGGAGCCTGCTTTCAACGGAGATGGCCGCTACCTGGTGTTTTCCTCGGCCCGCAGCGGCAGCCAGGATATTTTTCTCTACGACACGGTGGAACGTCGCTTGGTGGATCTGCCCGGCCTCAACTCCAGCGACGTGGCGGCCACCTCGCCCGACATCAGCGCCGATGGTCGCTACATCGTCTATGTCTCCAATGCTCTGGGCAAGTCTGAGATTTTTCTCTACGACCGCGAAACCCGCAGGATAGAAAACATCAGCAGCCGGGTGCCGGGAGATGTGCGCAACCCCACCATCAGCGGCGATGGCCGGTTTATCGCCTTCGAGAGCAACGGCCAAGGGCAGTGGCACATCGAGATTTTCGACCGGGGGCCGGCGGCCAGCACGCGCCCAACCTCACCCTCTTCCCCCACTTCTGGCGACAATCCCTGAGGGGATCCTCAAGCTAGGATAGACCCCCCTGCTTTGCAAGAGTTGTTGCATGTCGATTCCCCTCGCCCAGCGACTTCAGCCCCTCGGCGGCAATGTGTTTGACCAAATGGATCGAGCCAAGCGAGAGGCTCGTCGCTCTGGCCTGGATGTGATCGATCTGTCTCTGGGATCCTCCGATCTGCCCCCACCTTCAGACTCCTTGGCGGCCATCCAATCGGCTCTGTCGGATCCCTCTACCTATGGCTACACGCTGTTTCACGACACGGCGGACTTTCGGACGGCCTGCGCCAAGTGGTACATGGGGAAGTTCGGCCTGGAGATCGATCCGGAAACAGAGGTGCTGCCGTTGATCGGATCCCAGCAGGGAACGGCCCTCTTGCCCCTGGCTTTGCTCAATCCTGGCGATGTTGCCTTGGTCGCCGATCCGGCCTATCCCTCTCATGCGGGCGGGATCCATCTGGCGGGCGGGATCCCCTACTACCTGCCCCTGCGGGCGGAAAACCGCTTCTTGCCCCGCTGGGATCGGATCCCGGCAGCGATCTGCCGGCAGGCGCGGCTGCTGGTGTTGAACTACCCCCACAACCCCACCACTGCCACCGTCACCCCGGAGTTTTGGCAAGAAACCCTGCAGTTTTGTCAGCAGTACGACATCGTTCTGGCCCACGATTTTCCCTATGTGGACTGGCGCTTCGACGGCCAGGTGGCCCCTTCTGCGCTGCAGGCGGATCCCGATAAAACCCGCACCATCGAGTTTTTTTCTCTCTCCAAGTCCTATCACATGGGGGGGTTCCGGGTGGCCTACGCCATTGGCAGCCGAGAGCTGATCCGAGCCCTGCGGTGGGTGAAATCCACCATCGACTTCCACCAATACCAGGGCATTCTGCGGGGGGCAGCAGCAGCTTTGACAGTTCCCGATAGCTTTTTGCAGCGCTGGCGGCAGGTGTACCGCGAGCGACGGGATATAGCTGTGGCGGCTCTGCACCGCATCGGTTGGCCTGTGCCCTTGCCAGAAGCCACCATGTATCTGTGGGCGCCTCTGCCGGAGTTTTATCGCGGCTCTTCTGCCCAGTTTTGTCTGGACTTGGTGAGAGCCACAGGGGTTGCCCTGTCTCCCGGTTCTGGCTTTGGCCCCAGTGGGGAAGGCTATGTCCGCTTTGCTTTGGTGGTCGAGGGATCCCGTCTGGAGGAGGCGGTGGGACGGATCGAGGCGTTTTTGTCCCGGTGCATTTCCTAAATCCCAAAATCGAGCATCCACCTCTCGCAACTGCGGTTGGTTGTGCTCGCCCACCCTCGGGCAATCTAAGTCAGGATAAGAGTAAGAGTGTTATCCAAGTTGAGTGGGCATGGAGAAGGAAACGCTCGACAGTTTTTTGTCCATCCGTGGGGTGATGGGGGTGGCGCTCTTGAGTCGGGCAGGTCGCCCTTTCTTCTACCGCTCTTTTCAGGATTTGGATAGCCGACAGCAACAGGCCCTCACCGAAGGGCTGTTTCAAGTTTTGCAGACCATGCCCCCAGGACTTGACTATTTTGACTTTCAGTTTGCCGAGCAGCGGGTTTTCGTTTACCCCCTTGGGCCGGAATGGGCGCTGCTGGTGGCGGTGAATGACGAGCTGGTGATGCCGGTTTACACCTTGGCCGTGAACCGCCTGCGAGCCGAGCTGCAGCAGGATACGCCAAAGGGCTTGGCCACCTTTCGTCTATTTACCAGCCAGGCGGAGGCAGGCCGGAACGCTACCCAGCCCAGTTCCGCTCCTGCGGCGGGCCCGCGCATGGAGATGGATGTCTTCGTGCAATCTCTGAACCGTCTCTGCCAGATTACAACCGGCTATTTGGGCAAGGCGGTGATCGTCAACTATTGGAAGGCAGCACGGCAGGAAGTGGTGGAACGCCAGGGATCCAAAGCAGAATGGCTGAACCAGTTCGAGATCGAGCGCAGCGGCCAGATCCACTACCGGGGATCCCTCAAGGAACTGGACGAATCTCAGCAAAGGGTGCTACGGGATTGGGTGCTGGCTTTTTTCCGTCGCTGTGAAGAGGTAATCCACGATTTTCGCAACTTGATCAAATCGACAGAACTGGGCCTATGAAAAAGGGGCAGGCTTTTTCCTAAGTAGGGCTATCGGCGAACTCTACCCGGCTCTTGGTCGAGGAAAATCCAGGCTAAGCTATGACCATGATCAACTCGGATCGCGCCAGGTGCAGACAAGATCCCTGCCTGGGGATGTCCCTTCTTGTCGCCGCAAGCCGACCCAGCGAAAGATCCGCTTTGCTACCGCGATGCCGCCGGATCCCTCGTTACTATGGGGTTGCGGCACTCTACGCGAAGGAGTCGCTATGCTGAGAATCGTCACCCAGCTAGCCGAGGCTGAAGCCGAGCTCAGACGGATCTCGGAGCGCACTCAGGCTGACCAGAACCTGCACCGTGAAGCAACCGTGCGGGAGATCCTGCAAGCGGTACGCCGTCAGGGGGATCGGGCCCTGCTGACCTATACGGCTGAGTTCGACCAGGTGGAGCTGAGCGTTGCCGAGCTGAAGGTGTCTGGGGCCGAGCTAGAGGCAGCTTACCAGGCGGTATCTCCGCAGTTGCTTTCAGCCCTACGGCTGGCCAAGCAGCGCATTGAAGCTTTTCACCGGCAGCGGGTGCCCAGCAGTTGGGTAAGCTTTCCCGGCCCTGAGATCGTCTTGGGCAAGCAATACCGCCCTGTGGATCGCGCCGGCCTCTACATTCCGGGAGGGCGAGCCGCCTATCCCAGCACGGTGTTGATGAACGCCATCCCGGCCCAGGTGGCAGGGGTGCCCGAGATTGTGATGGTGACGCCACCGGGATCCGACGGCTCGGGGGGCAAGGGGATTAGCCCGGCCATTTTGGTGGCCGCCCAAGAAGTAGGCATCCACACCATCTATCGCGTTGGAGGGGCTCAGGCAATAGGGGCTTTGGCCTACGGCACCGAGACCATCCCCAAGGTGGACGTGATCACCGGCCCCGGCAACATCTACGTAACGTTGGCCAAAAAGCTGGTGTACGGCACGGTGGGGATCGACTCGCTGGCCGGGCCATCGGAGGTGTTGATCATCGCCGACGAGAGCGCCAACCCCCTTTATGTGGCTGCCGATTTGCTGGCCCAAGCCGAGCATGATCCCCTGGCGGCGGCCATCCTTCTGACCACCGATCTCAAGCTGGCCCAGCAGGTGCAGCAGGCGGTGGCCACCCAGATGGAGGCCCATCCCAACCGTCTGATGGTGGAAAAGTCGGTGGTGAACTACGGTCTGATTGCGGTGGTGCCGGATCTGACGGCGGCGGTGGCTTTGTCCAACCTGTTTGCGCCAGAGCATTTGGAACTGCAGGTGGCAGATCCCTGGGCTTTGCTGGATCCCATTCGCCATGCGGGGGCCATTTTCTTGGGCCACCATACTCCGGAGGCGGTAGGAGATTACCTGGCCGGCCCCAACCATACCCTGCCTACGGCAGGCTCAGCCCGCTACGCCTCGGCTCTGGGGGTAGAAACTTTCCTAAAGCATTCCAGTCTGATTCAATACGGCTCAGCGGCTTTGCGGGAGGTGGCCAGCGCAATTCAGGCCCTCGCCCAGGCGGAGGGGTTGCCTGCCCATGGCCAGTCGGTGCAGGTGCGGTTGGCAGAAGGAGGCTAGAGGGTTTGCAAAAGCCTTGTCTCAAGCCTTACAGCCGTGGTCGCGTACCGGAGGGCAGGATGACGGGTTGGGTCAGGCGAAAGGGGCAGTGGGGGCTTGCGGCAGTTGGGATGAGCTGGGCTCTGTTGCTGGCGAATCCGGCAGTGTCTTCCTCCGGCAGGATCCCTTCTCCCCACTGCTGTCGCGAACAGGATGCCGCTCTGTCGGTGCAACGGAGTTCTTCTTCTGCTGTTTCTATCCCTTGGGATTGGGTGTATGGGTTGCAGGAGCAAGCCCGGCAACGGCAATGCACGGTGGTTGGCCTGTTGCGCAGCGATCCCCTGCCGGCGCCAGATCCCCAGTGGCAGGTGTACACACGGCTGGATTTGGTGGCTACACCCGAGGCTGGTCGGTTGACCAGTGTGTTGTTTGCCGAGAACACCCGTACTCAAGCCCTGCAAGTCGTTTATCAAGCCTCGGCGTCTGTGTACGACCCTGCCGAGCCATTGGATTTTGCCATGATCCTGCCTTTGGCCTGGCAGGGGAACACTTTGCTGGCGCGGGAGTACGAAGGCTGGTTCCAAACCGATTTGAGCTGGGATCGGGCGGTGGTCTGGCCCTTGCCCACCGGCTCGACAGGGATCCCACCGGTGCAAATCTGGGATCCGCCGCCGGCGCTGGGGTATGCGCAGCTGCTGGGCTGGGATCCCCAGGCGCGAGAGCGGGTGCTGTTTGCGGTGGCCGATAGCCTTGGAGAGATGCCCCGCTTGGTGAGCGTGGGCCCAGACCGCCAGGTGTTGCTGCGAGCGCCTGCCGTTGCCCTTTCCCCAACTCCCTCTTCTCTACAGGGGTGGCAGGAGATCCGGCCCAAGGGGGGAGAGCCTCTCTGCCACCAAAGCCGTTTTGGGCTGGAGCAGGGAGGGGAAAATGAAAAATTAAACTGAGATGCAGAAGCCTGTGGGAGCGACAACCATGTCCAAACCGGTGGTGCGGCGGGGCTGGCCTCTGGAGGCCTTTGTCGGGGATGTAATCGTCTGTACCCTAGAGGGATCCCATCTGGATCAGGTGACGGAAATCCGAGTCAGCCCGGCGGGCAAAGGGATCCGGGTCAGCTTTGGGGATCCCTTGGGGCGATCCCGAGAGCCGGTGCAGGCCAGTGCCGAGCACCTGACGGTTACCTTCGAGATCGATCCCAGCACCTACCCCGGTGAGAAGCGCATTGAGCTGATCTCGCCGGCAGGGCCGAGCGATCCCTTGCCCTTTTTGGTGATGATGTAAAGGCGCGAAGAGAGGCAGTGGATCATGCCGTTTGCGATTGCCCCGACCGACTTGGGCGTGCTGGTGCTGGGGGTGGGCCTGTTGCTTTTGGCCGGGGGTTGGGCCTGGTGGCTGCGGCGGCAGAAGCGTGCTGCTTCCCCAGAATCGACAACCGTTTCGCCCGTCCCGGCGGTTGACCCATCGGCTCTTTCGGCGGAACAAGCGGCTCAACTGGAGCCGTTCGAGCAGGCGCTGGGAGATCAGCCGCAGGATCCCATTGCCTGGTACAACCGCGCCACCACCCTCGACCACCTGGGGCAAGCCCAAGCTGCCCTCGCCAGCTACGACCGCGCCCTGGAGCTGAAGCCGGATTTCCCCGAAGCCTGGAACAACCGTGGTTCTCTGCTGGACGATCTCGGTCGCCATCAGGAAGCTCTGGCCAGCTATGAGCGGGCTCTGCAACTGAAGCCGGATTTTTTTGAGGCCCGCTTTAACCAGGCCAACACGCTGCGGCAATTGGGCCGCTACGAAGAAGCCCTACGCGCCTACGAGCGCGCTCTTGCTCTCAGCCCCGATAGCCCGGAAACGTGGTACCTGCACGGGCTAACCTTAGCCTCTCTGGGGCGGTGGCAGGGATCCTTGATCAGCTACGACAAAGCCCTCGCCATCAACCCCGTCGATGCTCAAGTTTGGCAGAGTCGGGGGCTGGCTCTGTTTCACCTAGAGCGCTACGCCGATGCTCTGGCCAGCTACGAACGAGCCCTGCAACTGGGATCCGAATCCGTCTCTCTCTGGGCCGGCCACGCCCTTGCCCACCACCGCCTCGGCAACCCGATGGAGGCCCTCAACAGCTACGACCGTGCCCTGGCGCAAGATCCCAAACGCCCTCAGATCTGGGTGCAGCGCGGCCTGGTTCTGATGGACTTGAACCTCTACGAGCTGGCCATCCAGAGTTTTGATCGGGCCCTGCAGATGGATCCCGACAATGCCGAGGCTCACTACGCCAAAGCCTGCTGCTGCGCCTGGGAAGGCCAAGTGCCTCAGGCCCTACAAGCCCTGGAGCAAGCCCTACGCCTGGAGCCGGAGCGCTACCGCCCCTTGCTCTCCTCTGAACCCTATTTCCACCCCATTCGCGAGGAGCCGAGTTTTGCGTCGTTTTTGGTAGCTCTCGCCGGCACGGAACCCCTCAAGAACCCCCCGCCGCTGTCACGAACAGCCTCTTGACGTTCTCACCTCCCAGAAGGAGAGGAGAGGCTGGAATGCACAGGCTGTTTCACCGCCAACCTGACCCAATTACCAATAACCACGAGAGCACGCCAACAACAGAAATCCGGCAATTTCGTTGGGTCTTACGGGAAAATTGCGCTCTTTTGCCGATGAAACCCGCCGATTTTCCGTGGAGATGCTGTTGCTTGGGTCAAGAAACCTGGTCAAACTAAGAACGTTCCAGCTCTTGGCAAATCTCAACAGTGTCCGGTTGTGCTTCTAACGCCATCCCTGTAGCCCTGTAGCACCTGCTTGCGCAGGGTCTGGCTGGGCAAAAGCGTCTCTTGACTGGATGGGTGTTGGTTGTGGGTGGGATCCTCAACCTTTGAATGGTTTTCGAGTTCCTTGAGTGCTTGTTCTACAGTTATTTTCGGCAAATCGGTAAAGTGGTTGTCTATGATAACGGCCCCTCGCCTGATCTCTCCCAAGAACTCCGTCTCACCGAGGCGACCGGCGGCCTCCACTCCATTGCCTTTGGCCAAGACCGGATTCCCAGCCGCATGTGGATCTATGGCATCTCATGAGGATGTTAAAGCCCGAACCGCCGAACTGTTGCGGCTGTACCACCAGAATCGGGATCCGGCCCTGCGCAATCGACTGGTGGAAATAAACATGGGCTTGGTGCGCAAAGAAGCCCATCACTGGCGCAACCAGTGCAATGAGGGGTACGATGACCTGGTCCAAGTTGGCTGCTTGGGTTTGATTCAGGCCATCGAACGGTTTGATATTACCCGTGGGCTGGCTTTCAGCTCCTTTGCCATGCCCTACATTCGCGGAGAAATTCAACATTACCTGCGAGACAAGAGCCCCACCATGCGGATCCCACGCCGCTGGACAACTCTGCAACGACAAGCCAAGAAGGTGATTGCCCGTCTGCGGCAAGAGTTGGGCCGTTCTCCCTCTGAGGCCGAGGTGAGAGAAGCCCTACAACTGACGGAGCAGGAATGGCGAGAGCTGGAACTGGCTCAACAAAACAGCCTTTTGCTCAGCCTGGATGCCCCGATTCAAACCGAGGAAGACAGCGTCGCTTTGGGGGAGGTCGTTCCGGATCAGCGCTACCGCAGTTTTCAACTGGCCGAAGAAGACCGCATTCGCCTACAGCATGCCTTGGCCAAGCTGGAGGAACGCACCCGCAAGATTTTGGAATTTGTCTTCTTCTACGACCTCACCCAAAAAGAAACGGCAGAGCGGCTGGGGATCAGCGCCGTTACCGTTTCCCGCCAAGTCAAAAAGGGGCTGGAACGTCTGGCCAAGTTGTTGAATCAAGATATTTTTTAAGTTGTTGAATCAGAATATTTTTCGAGATGCTGGAACCGACGCAACTGGCGGTGGCTTTCCACCCTGTAGAACAGCGAGGGCTCTGTACCGCAACAGATTGATAGACTGATGGAAACATGGACGAGAGTATTTGATGAATAGAAAAAACCGCTCTTCTCGGGATCGACCCTTGGCACCCCGCGGTTTCAAGCCTAAGCTCGGTCAGAACTCGGTGGTCAGGGATCCCTTCTTCCAACGCCAGTCCAACCGGCAAAGTCCAGAGGGAATCCGCTTAGCCCCCTATGTGCGCACCTTGCCCTTGGTTGTGGATGCCATGCTGGATTTGGCCCAGGTGGGGAGCGAGGATACTCTGTACGACTTGGGCTGTGGGGATGGCCGCATTCTCATCCGGGCGGCACAGCGCTTTGGCACGCGGGGCGTGGGGGTGGATATCGACCCGGAGCGCATCCTGGAAGCCCAACAGCGGGCCCAAGAAGCCCAAGTTCAGGATCGAGTCACCTTTCTCCAGCAGGATCTGCTCACTCTGGACTTAACCCCGGCGACGGTGGTGAGTTGTTATTTGCTGCCCAGCTCCCACCTGCTGATCCGAGACAAGTTGCGCTCCCAGCTTCGGCCCGGCGCTCGTCTGGTCACCCACTCCTTCGACATGGGGGATTGGCCCCCCACCGCCACCACCACCGTATCGGATGTCATCAACACCTACACCATCTACCTTTGGCGGATCTAACCCTGGGGATCCCAGGCTGTCGCTTCCCCAAAAGCAGCAGAAGGCTGGTGCAGTACAATCCGGTTGCCATCGGGATCCCGAAAATCCACCTCCTGTCCGTGAAAGGCTTGTCGCAGAGGGGAAATGGAGATCTGATAAGCTTCCGCCAACCCCTCCAGTGTTGTCAGGGATCCCTGTAAATCCTGCACCTGTAGGCAGAGGCTCACCGCTTCGGTTTGGGCACCACCATCGAGATGACGGCTGCGATAAAGGCCCAGCCGCAACCCCGGCAGACGAAACTCCACGTACACCGGATCCCCCTCTGTTGGAAGCTGGACTTGGGGAGGGATCCCCAAGAGAGCCCGATAGAAGCGCTGCAGACGGGGCAAGTCTGGGGTAGCCACGCTGACCAAGGCGCCGGAGAGCTGCATCGCAACCGCCAAAAGACCGAGTTGCTTTATCTTAGTTCCTCAATGCTCCACGTCGAAGAACCCCCTTATGCAGTCTTTGCACCAACCCGTGTCGGCACAGCAGCTTGCAAAGCCTGGAGAAACTCATCGCTGCTACAAACCCAGCCAAAAAACTTCTCAATATTGGCTAAGGCGGCCTCCTTGAGCAGGGGCGGCCCCACCTGCAGGGTGGAATCAGATAGCAGCAAACAGAAATATTCGCGGTGAAAAGCTTCTCGGATGGTGGATTCCACACAGACATTGGTGGCAATGCCTGTAAACACGAGATTGCGAATCCGCCGCTGCCGCAGCAGCATATCAAAATGAGTTCCGGCGAAAGCACTGTAGCGAGTTTTCTGGAGAACGATTTCTCCAGGGAGAGGTCTTAATGCCTCAACAAAATCATAGTCCCACGTGCCCTTAATCAATAATTTTCCTGACAACTCGGGCCGTTGGCGCATCAACTTCAGGGCGTTGGATTTGTACCAATTGGGGGAGCCGGGACCACCTGCCTCCTCAAGTTGGGGATCCCAGCCATTTTGAGTAAAGATGATCGGCATTTGTAAAGGGCGAACCGCTTCCAGCACACGGGCGATAACCTGAATGACCGCCGGCGCTTCGCCGAGATCACTACCCAAAAGGTCCACATACCCGCCCCTGCTGGCGTAGGCATTTTGCATGTCCACCACGATCAAGGCGGTTTCTTCCAACTGAAAGGTAACCGGATCCGGGCGACTGGGGATCACAATAGGAGTCGGCATTGAAAATCTCCAAATAGACTCAAATCCTCAAGCCCCAATGTGGGCCACGGCAGCAATTTCCACCAGCAGATCAGGACGTACCAAGTCTGCTTTCACCACAAATCGAGCCGGTAATACCCCCGGAAAATACTCTTTGTATACGGCGTTCATGCCCGCATAGTTGGCGTAGTCGGTCAAGAAAACGCTGCAGAAGACGATGTCCTCCATCGTTCCTCCTGCTTCTGTAACGACGCTTTTAATCAGATCCAACACCACGCGAGTTTGGGTGGCGATGTCGGATCCCACCGTCTTGCCCTCCGGATCTAGGGCCAATGTGCCCGAGATGTAGAGGGTATTGCCCACCTTCACGCCGGGAGAATAGGGGGCGATGGCCGGATATCCGGCTGGAGCAATGGCAACCTTAGGCATATGGGATCCCGAATCACAACAGGATTGCACCTTAGCGGCGAATTTAATCTTCCACAGTTGGCTGGGATACAGCTACAGCCGGTTTCTCTGGAGCAGATTCCCGATCTTCGGGGGAGATTCTCTAGCAGAACTAGACTATAGCTAGACTATAGTAGGTACCGAAGCTTGCTGCTTCTTCCCAAGTCAAGACTGGAGCGACTTACCGTGGGGTTCTTCAGCCGATTTTCCCGTGATATGGGCATTGATTTGGGCACTGCCAACACGCTGGTCTACGTGGCCGGGCGAGGCATTGTCCTGCAAGAGCCCTCTGTGGTTGCCATCGACCAAAACACCAAGCAACCCCTGGCTGTGGGGGAAGATGCCAAAAAAATGTTGGGCCGTACCCCAGGCAACATCGTGGCGGTGCGTCCTCTGCGAGATGGGGTGATTGCCGACTTCGACACGGCGGAGATGATGCTAAAACACTTCATCCACCGCGTACACGAGGGCCGGTACCTCATTGCTCCGCGCATTGTGATTGGGATCCCCAGCGGCGTGACCGGAGTGGAGCGACGGGCTGTGATGGAAGCCGCTCTCCAGGCCGGGTCGCGGGAGGTGTATTTGGTGGATGAGCCGGTGGCAGCAGCCATTGGGGCCGGGCTGCCGGTGCAAGAGCCCACCGGGAACATGATCATCGACATCGGCGGCGGCACCACTGAGGTAGCCGTCCTTAGCTTGCAGGGGATCGTGCTGAGCGAGTCGGTGCGGGTAGCGGGAGATGAACTGAGCGAGGCCATCGCCCAGTACATGAAAAAAGTCCACAACCTCACCATCGGGGAGCGCACTGCCGAAGAGATCAAGATTCAGATCGGTTCTGCCTACCCGATTCAAGAGGAACTGACCATGGAGGTGCGCGGGTTACACCTGCTCTCCGGTTTACCCCGTACCGTTACGGTGAAAAGCACCGAAATCCGCGAGAGCATGGCCGAGCCCCTCTCGGTGATTGTGGAAGCCATTAAGCGCACCCTGGAGCGCACTCCACCGGAATTGGCTGCCGACATTATCGACCGCGGCATCATGCTGGCCGGCGGAGGAGCCTTGCTCAAGGGTCTGGATGCCCTGATCAGCCATGAAACCGGGATCTTGGTTCACATTGCTCCGGATCCCCTCAGTTGTGTGGTGCTGGGTACAGGGCGAGTTCTGGAGGATTTCAAAACCTTGGGTCGAGTGTTGAGCGGCAGCTTCAAGGGCTAGAGGCGCTTCTCCCTCTCCCTGATTTCCTGATTTGAGGTGTGAGTCGAGTGGGTCGGAGAGGTATTGCTTGAATCGGCTACGCCAATGGTGGAGGCGCTACGGCTTGGGGTTACTCCTGTCTGCTTTGGCGATGGGGGTAGCATTGGGCTTGCGCCAAACCCAGGGATCCCTGTTGGTGGAGCTGTACAGTTGGATCACCGCCCCGGCCCGTCCACCTGTGGATCCCGCCGCGGTGCTCAGCCAGGCCGCCAACCGTGAGCTGCAAGCCCTGGTAGCCGAGCTGCAGTACCAAAACCGCGAGCTGAAGCGGCTGCTGCAATTTACCGAGCAGATGCCCCAAGCGGGGATCCCGGCAGCAGTGGTGGGTCGCAGCGCCGATCACTGGTGGCAACAGCTCACCCTCAGCCGCGGCAGCCGGCATGGAGTCAGGGTGGGAGATGTAGTCATGGCGCCGGGCGGGTTGATCGGGCGAGTTGAGTCGGTCACGCCCAACACCAGCCGAGTGCTCCTGATCAGCGATCCCACCAGCCGTGTTGGGGTGATGTTGAGTCGCAGCCGACACATGGGCATCCTGAGGGGTACGGGCACCCAGAGCGCCATTTTGGATTTTTTCGACAAGGCTCCCAAAGTAGAGGTGGGGGATGTGGTGGTGACCTCGGGCCTGAGCAGCTTTTACCCAGCCGGGGTGGTGGTGGGAACGGTTCGAGCGGTCAACTTGGATGCCAGCCCTGCCCCCCAAGCCACTGTCGAACTGTCGGCGCCGCTGGGCCTCTTGGAATGGGCCTTGATCTACCGCTATGCTCAACCCTCTGATTCTTAAGCTCAAGTCTCACCTCAACTGGGTGGTGACTGCCCTATCAGGATTGCTGGCAGCAGTGGCCCCTTGGTGGCGCGGGCCGGGCTTGGAGCTGGCAGGCTTAACCCCAGATTGGCCCTTGATCTGGGTGGTGTGCTGGAGTGTGCGGCGTAAAGCTTGGCAGGGAGCTGTTGCCGGGGTCACCCTGGGTTTTCTGCAAGATGCGCTGACCAGCCCTTGTCCTACCCATGCGCTGGGGCTGGCCGTAGTCGGGATCCTCACCGCCAAGCTGCAAAAACAACGCTACATGCAAGAAGACTTCATCTCGGTGGCCTTGATCGTTTTTGGTATGGTGGTGATTGCCGAAACCCTGATGGCGCTGCAGTGGATGTGGCTTGCCGCCTCCCAGGGATCCGAGGGCCTGGATCCGGCGGGAATGCAAACTTTGCTGGATGGATTGGGGAACTCCCTTCACTCTTTCGGCAGCATCGGCGGCGACGGTTCGCGTTCTCTGGAGAGCATCTGGTGGAACCATCAACGCAATGCCCTCACGTCTGCTATTTTAAGTAGCCTCTGGGCACCTGCTTTGTACTGGCCCCTCAGCCGTTGGTGGCAATCTCAAGAGCGGGATCCCAGAGAGGTTTAGCCTTTGGTTTTGTGGCAAATCATCCTACCTTTCGGTTAAAACTTAGGCCAAAGCAGAGTATGTCCCTTGGCATTTTTGGCAAGAAAGAACTCTCGAGGCGGCGGGAGCCGGTTTGCCGACTGTCTCTGACCTCCCACATGTTGGCGCTGTGCTGAGAGGCCCCAGACAAAGTCAGAAAAAGCGACAATCCGGAAAATTCTTCGTTGGGGAGCAATTTTGGCCTAAAATGAACCCTAGAACTGAGATATAAGTCCCATCTTTTTCAGGCAGCTTCGGGCAAATATCGCGCATTCTAATCAAAAAGTCAACAGCATAGGAAGCGCAGGCGACGTAAAGGCTGACCTTGTGGCAACTGCACTTAGGATTTGACTTAGAGCGTTCATTGGGAGGGATCCATGCCGCATACAATTGTCACCGATATCTGTGAAGGTGTGGCCGACTGTGTAGAGGCTTGCCCCGTCGCCTGCATCTACCCCGGCGATACCAAAAATGCCAAAGGCACCGACTACTTTTGGATTGAGTTTTCCACCTGCATTGACTGTGGCATCTGTTTACAGGTCTGCCCCGTAGAGGGCGCTATTCTGCCGGAGGAAAAGCCGCATCTGCAGCGAGTGCCCCGCTAATTCCGGGGAAGCATCCCTGGCCACACCCCAAGATCCAATGGGAATTATGATCATTTCAACTCCAACTAGGACACTGCACCCACACCTAAAGCCCTGGTCGCATCGTCGCGTCAGCGTTGCGGAGCAACAATACGCAGAACCAGAAGGCTTTTCTTGGTAGCCCAGGCGTCTCACCCTAACCTGAAACAACTATAAGCTTTAGCGCAAGGAAGCCAGAGCAACGACGCCGCTGGTCAGCCAGCTCAGGGACAGGATCCCCCCTAGGAAAGCCAATGGGATCAGGCCCACCAGGCGCCACCACTCCAAATCCAGCGCTACAGCTACCGCCCGCACCTGCCAAACCACAAACCACAGCAGCGCTGCAAGGCCCAGCAGGGATCCCAGTACCCCACCCAACGATTGAGCAGGCCCCAGCAGCAGCCACGGCAAGCCGGCAAACCCCGTCAAGCACAGCAGCGCCGAAAAGGAAGGGGCAGCCCGACCTAAACAGAAGGCCAGCAACTGCAGCAAAGCCGCCAAACTCACCCAGCCCAGGGATCCCATCAGTACTGCCAGCACCATGCTCGGCAGGCTTGCCCCAGAGCGGCGAATCGCCTCTAGGACGTTAAGCAGCCCCACCACCCCAAAGGCTTGCCAGAGAACGGGCTGTTCCCGCAGTGCCCGAAAAGTGCGCTCCGGCAGAAACCAAGCGCCATAGATGTTGTCTAACCAGGAACCGAGCATGGCCGGCAACAAGTCAAGCTATCTTTCATCCTAGCCCTTATGAGCACTTGACAGGCACATCCCAAAAATGGGGTATGATTGGAAAAGGATTCTGCGGCGTTGGTGACTGCCGTTATGTTTTTGCGATCTATACCCTTCGACAATTAGGATGGGAAGTGGATGTGAGAGCAGTAAGCCAAACTTAGATTTGGAAACTATCAACAATCATCCCCGGTATCCTACACTGGATTTTCCAGGTCGAAAACCACGGTAAAACGGCGCAACAGTATCCTCAAAAGAGCCCTCGAAAGGGGGCCTTTTTGTTGCTTGAATGTTGCAGTTGAATTGCCATTGCTTTACGGGATCCCAAGCCAAATTGCCCATAGCCAGGTGGATCCAGTACCATGATGATCTATTTCAATTCCTGGCTCCCCTCTTTCCTAGAGAGAGTCAAAGGGACTGTCGAACTGCGGTTGTTTTTCGGAACGGGATCCCTGGGGCCTAAGAGGCTTGTTGTTGATTTTGAACAGTAGGGATCCGGCGCAAATTCAAAAGCACCATTGCGCTGAGGGGGCGCGTGTTGGCCAGTAGCCCCACGATCAGCAGCAGCCAACTGTTCAAGGCAGTATTGGCCAGCAGCCAGCCCATCAACAGAGCCGATCCTGCCCCTTCGGCAACTGCCGCCAAGAGCCAAGCCCGGCCACCTTTCCAGCCCTGAGACCACAAGGCCCATTGCAGCCCACCGACGCCAACCCCCACCAGCAAACCGCGCAGCACATCTCCCATCGCCCGCAAGGCATTTTGGAGCCAGGGATCCGTCGGGTTAAAAGCAGAGGTTGCTACCCCCACCTGGGGAGCGAGGAAATCCGCCGCCGCCCAGCCCAAAGCCGTGGCCAGCAAAGTTGCAGCCACCCATCCCACCGAAACCTGCCGCCGCAACACCAGCCACTGCAGCAGCCCCATCAGCAAGCCAAGGCCGGCTCCAGCCACCGCTTCTTGTAGTGATCCCAAAGCCGCCAGCAGAGGCGCTGATGCCCCCAGCCCCAGGTAGCCGATCCCAGCCGCCCCCAAATTGGCCAAGAGCCAACTCAACGCCGACCCTTTGCCCAGGCGGGGTGCATTCAGGGGTGCATCCAACAGATGAGAGCCGGACTTGCTGTTGACATGTTCCTGCCCAACCTTCTGTTCCACCTCGCGCAGCCCCTGTTCCGCTGAAGGGTTACCCGGCTCCAGCCGCAGCACCCCTTGATAATCCATCTGGGCAAGGCCCCAATGTCCCTGCCGTTGGTGGGCCAGGCCGCGGTAGAGATAGTAGCGGGCTTCGTTGGGGGCGCTCTGGATCAGCTCATTGAGCAGATGGACGGCCATCTTGTACTCGCCTGCCTCGATCAGCCTTACCGCCCGTTGTAGCTTTTCTTCCTCGTCTGGGGCGGCTCGACCCATCGGCTGTTGGGAAGTCGGCTGGCCAAATCCGGTCGGGATCCGCGGGGGGCGAACACCTTGAGGTGAACGAGAGGAATTTGAGGGGACGAACGGGGCAGGAGGGGCAACCTTGTTTCCATAGACAGCCTGTAGCTGCTGGCTGAGCCCTTCCATGTTGGCTGGGCGGAGGGCAGGGTCTTTCTCTAGGCACTGGAGGATGACCCTCTCCAGAGCAGCAGGGATGGGGTGGGCTAGCTTGTGGTCTTGGAAGGGGCGGGGCTTTTGAAAGTTGTGGACGTGGTACCAGCCTTGCAAGGTGTCGGTATCCGGCTCGAAGGGCAACGCACCAGTTAACAGCTCGTACAGCACCACCCCCAAGGAATAGATGTCGGAGCGGCCATCCAGCTTTTCTCCGCGCATTTGCTCGGGCGAGGCATAGACCATCGTGCCCAAAAAATAGCCCGTCTGCGTCAGGCCACGAGAGGTCTCCCCCATGAGCTTGGAAATGCCGAAGTCCAGGATCTTGACCCGCTCTTTCCCATCGGGCCCTTTCTGCACAAAGATGTTGCTGGGTTTAATGTCGCGGTGGATGACGCCGCGAATGGAGTGCTTGCCCAGATCCATCTGAAAGTTGTGGGCGTGGTGCAGGGCAGAGCAAATTTGCAGAGCCAAGTTCACCACTCGCTCTGGGTGCAAGGGGCCTTCCCGAGCCAGCACATAGTCCAACCCCTGGCCGCTGTAGGGTTTGGCGTTCAGGTACTCCATCACCAGGTAGGGCTGGTTTTGGTACAGGCCGTAAGAGCGCACCTGCACGATGTTGGGGTGCTCGCCCAACAGAGCGCTGACCCTGGCCTCATCCATGAAGCGTTGCTGCAGTTGCTGGTAGTACTCTGGGCCCATGTCCGGGGGCGGCGGGCGCAACAACTTGACGGCCACCAGCTCGTCATTGAGCTGGGTATCCACCGCCTCGAACACATTGCCGTAGCCACCCTCGCTGATGTGGCGGGTCAGCCGGTAGCGGTTGCCAATCAGTTGTCCAATCAGGCGCTGGTTCATGGAGGAGGGTGGCCAGCTGGGGAGTTTACCTATGATTTGATTCTATTCAGCTTATGGGCCTAGAACCTGCTTGTGAGGGATCCGCTGCCATTGCGACCCCTTTTCCACCCCAAAAGCCAGGGATCCCGCTAGGATTGGGGCATGAGTGCTCCTTCTGCAACTGCTGCTCTATCCCCTTTCTGGCTGGAGGTTACCGAGTTTGCCTTGCAGGCTACGGCCAGCGTGGGATCCCAGCTCTTGGCAGACTTTGGCCAGGCCCACCCTACGGTTCGCGCCAGCGGGACGGAGTCCTTAAAAGCCGACGGCAGCTTGGTAACCTCTTCTGACCAGTGGGCGGATCGCGCTTTTCAAGGGGCCATTGCCGCTGCCTACCCCGATCACGGTTATCTGAGCGAGGAATCCAACCACATTTTTCCCGAGAAGGAGTGGTGTTGGGTAGTGGATCCTTTGGATGGCACCACCAATTTTGCCCGTGGGATCCCCATTTGGGGCAGCTCCTTGGCTTTGCTGCATTGGGGCGTGCCGGTGTTTGGCTGTGTCCATCTGCCGCCCATCCGCCAGACTTTTTACGGTTATTGGCCTCGGTTTCCTGGGGATGCAGCAGCAGGAGCTTTTCTCACCCGCCACGACCGGGATCCCGCCTGTCCCCAGCCAATCCGTCCTAGCACCGCCTCACCCGGCCCCAACCAATTGTTTAATTTCTGTTCCCGCAGCAGCCATTGGATTAGCCCGCAATTCCCTTGCAAAGCGCGGATGTTGGGGGGCGCTGCCTACAACCTGCTGGCGGTGGCCGGTGGCGGCCTTCTGGGGGCGGTGGAACGCTCGCCCAAGATCTGGGATGTGGCGGCAGTGTGGGTCATTGTCAAGGGGGCCGGTGCCGTTTGGGAACCCCTGAGCTGCACCGATCCGGATCCCGGCCAGCCTCTGATTCCCGGCAAGGATTATGGCCGACTCACTTACCCCGCCCTGGTGGCAGCTCAAGCCGAGTGGATCCCCTTATTTCGCGCTTTCATCGCTCTGTAGCCTTCGTAAACGGCCTGCACGTTGTACCAGTTGAGGAAAAAAATCCGGCACAGCTCCAAGGCCAACTGCGAGCGGCCATGCCGGATCAGCCAGCGCAGCAGCGGTTCCACCCGCTTCTCGTTCAGCCAGCCCCCCAGGGATAAAAGGCCCCACAGGAATTGGTGCAGGGGCGTCAGTTGGATCATCAGGCGCACGGCCCAGGTGGGGTGTTTTTGGTAAAAGAGAATACCCATGCGGCCCCGCTGCCGTTCCCGCTCAATCAATCCTGGGATCTGCTGCAGCTCAAAGGGCGGATGCCAGTGGTAGCCGGTGGCCTGGGGGCACTTGACCAGGCGCAGGCCCAAACGTTTTAGCCGCACCCCCAGCTCCAGGTCTTCCCAGCCGTAGAGGTGAAACCGCTCGTCAAAGGGGCCGGCGGGGGTTTCGCAGGCCAGCTCCAACCAATGGCGGGCAATGGCCACGTTGCCGGTGGCGAAAAAGGCTGCCGAAAAATCGGTGGGCTTGAAGGGTTCGGAGCGGGGATCCTGAAAATTGCTCGTGTTGATCACCCGCCCGTAGGTGAAGACCTTGGCCTCGTGGGGGGAGCGGGGATCCCCTGTGACGCCGTGCCGCCGCAGCATCTGGGCGTGGCTGGCCAAGAAGTGATCCACCACCACCAGGTCGCTGTCGATAAAGACGATGAGGGATCCCTGGGCGTGGCGAAACCCCAGGTTGCGGGCAGCGGCGGGGCCGCGGTGCTCCTGCTGCAACAGTTTCCACTGGGGCAAGCCAACGGGGTTGTTCTGCAGCCATTCCACTGTGCCATCGGTGGAGCCATCGTCCACCACCACCACCTCGTAGCCCTCGTAGGGGCCGGGCTGCTGCTGCGCCAGGGCCCGCAGACACTGCTCCAAAATGGGACGGCGGTTGTAGGTGGGAATGATGACGCTGATGTACACCGGGGATCCCTGGAGATGGCCGTGCAACCTTAGAGCAAAAGTTGAGCAAAACGCTTCAGGGAGGAGGGGTTCGCGCTGCCTGTTAGGCTAGAGGGCTTTTAGGAGCATGACTCTAGTCAATAATAAGCTCAACTATACTGAAAATAATGTATAATATGTTCAGTACGGATTACTACC
>NZ_JANSIF010000036.1:0-31704 GCF_047461935.1 Synechococcus sp. R55.4
ACCTTGAGCTTGCAGGATATGGTCAGGACTTGGCTCATAAGTTCATTGTACTTCATCAAAGCGCATTCCTCCCGGCAGTGACCCTACGGGTACAGTGCGGGGCTCCTGCGATTTCTAGCTGACCTTTCAGATCGGGGATCGCTTGGGCTGTGAATCCTCAGATCCTGCTCAATTGTTGCTGACCAACCGGCCCAGCCTGGAATCCAGTTGCACATTCTTTCCTTCCGATTTCACCTACGAAGCCTTGGATCCCCAAGTGTGGGCCGACTACATGGCGGAAGTTCCGGCCTTAGCGCAGATGGCGAATATTTTGCAACCTTATCCTTTCACCTGTGGCATTTATCGCCAAGACGAGGTTTCGTGGTGGATTTGCGCCTTTTGGGCAGCCCAAGAGGACTTGGGAACCAACTTGCTCTTGCGCGCCCACAGAGTCGAAACTTAGGCGCTTGAGCCCTATCTCCTCTCCCTCATCGAGACGGGGATCGGCGTTACCGGAATCAAAGGGGCTGATAGCAGTCGTGGTTTTTATTACCATCTATTTCAACTGATCGCGCTAGCGGGCCAGAGGCCTTAGCAGGAAGCAACCGGTCGTTTGTTTCGCCTTGACGGTGAGATAAATGACTATGCGTTGTGGAACGGTTTATTGCAATTGACCTACTCGCGACCGCTATAGCTGGCTTCCGCCCAGAGCGTGAGCTGGGGGCCTTACGGCACTCCTTCGTAAATCACATAGACTCCGGCGCGCTCAGGCCGAGAATGCCGGTGAGGACGTTAAACAAAACCTGCTGCGTGGCCTGCACCAATTGGATGCGGGCTTGGGCCAAAAGGGGATCCTCTTTCAAGAGCGGCAAAATACGGCAGTTGTCGTAAAACTTGTTGAAATCGGCGGCGATGGCTTCTGCATAGCGGATGATCTTGTGGGGAGCGCGCTCTTCGGCAGCGGCGATCAGCTCATCCGGCAAGGCCAACAAGCGCAGCAGCAGGGCCCGCTCTTCTGGCTCTTTGTAGGGCAGTTTTTGTTGCTCCGTCAAAGGGACTTTGTTGGTCAGTTCAACCTTTTCTTCTTCCTGTAGCCGCCGCAGCAGAGTGCAACAGCGGGCATGGCTGTAGTGAACATACACGACCGGGTTATCGAAAGTTTGCTTGACGGCCAAATCCAAATCGAAGTTGATGGGGCTGTCCATGCTGCTGCTAAGCAAAAACCAGCGGGCTGCATCGACCCCCACGCCAATTTCTGGATCTTCGATCAGGTCATTGAGTGAGACAAAGTTGCCGGTGCGCTTGGACATGCGCACTTCGGTTTTCTCACCGGTTTGCGGGTCGGTTTTGAACAATTTGACAAATTGTCCAATCAAGATTTCCAGCTTGACATCTGGGCTGAAGGCACCCACCGCCGCCTTTAAGCGGCCGATATAGCCATGGTGATCCGAGCCAAGAATGTTGATCAGCCGGTGATATCCCCGCTGCACTTTATCCCGATGGTAGGCAATATCGGCGGCTAGATAAGTGAACGAACCATCGGCCTTTTGCACCACCCGATCCTTGTCGTCGCCAAATTCTTGGGTTTTGAAATAGACGGCCTCTTCGGCCCCTGGCTTGGGATCCTCACCCCGCGGTGCTTTGGCTTTGTAGAGAAAGCCGCGCTCTTGCAGCTCCTGCAAAGCTTGCTGGATGGCGCTCAGGCCTGTCTGGGGATCGGGGGTGTGCAGGCGGCGCTCGCTAAACCAGTGATCAAATTCGGTGCGTAGTTGTTGCAGGGTCTGCTTTTGCCAGGCCAGCATTTCCCCATAGGCAAAATCGGTGTACTCCTCTAGGGTGGTGGGCAGAGGGCGGATCCCGGCTTTCACCTGCTCCAAGAGACGTTGGGCCATCTCAATCAAGTAGGTGCCGTGATAGGCATCTTCCGGCAAAGCGATGTCTTCCCCCTGCAGTTGCCGCACCCGCACCTCGAGGGACTGGCCCAGGAGCCGCATTTGGTTGCCGGCATCGTTGATGTAAAACTCCCGCTCCACCTGGTGCCCCGTCCAGCGCAGCAGGTTGGCCACTGTGGAGCCGACGGCAGCCCAACGCCCATGGCCCACATGCAAAGGCCCCGTCGGGTTGGCGGAGACAAACTCCAGCAGAATGCGCTCGGGATGGGGGGTGGCTGTTTTGCCGAAGTTTTCTCCCAGATGCAGCAGCTCCTGCAGGCGCTCGGCCAAAAAGGGATCCCCCAGCCGGAAGTTGAGATACCCTCCTCCCGCCACCTGAGTTTCGATGTCCGGCAGATCCAAGTGTTTTTGCAGGGTTTGGGCGATCTGGGCCGGTGCTAGGCGGCAGAGCTTGGCCATGCCCAGGGGGGTGGGACAGGCGTAATCGCCGTAGCGAGGGTCGCTGGGGATCTGGATCACGGGGGCAATGGCTGCGGCTTGTGGGGGAGCCAGGGATCCCAGTTGGCCTGCTTCTGCTGCCTGTCGAATGGCCTCAGATACAGCACCGGCGAGAAAGCGAACCAGGGAGGTGGAAGGGGATTGGATGGCCATGGTTGAAGAGGGATACACGTGAGTTAAGAGCAATGGCGATCGGGATCCCTGCGGCAGCAGGAGCACTATCATACCGGCAACGAACCGGCCATGACCAAGGCAGAGTTCTCACCTTGGCTAAAAGGGGATCCCCCAGCAGGTAAAGGTATCCTCAAATACAGAAGTTTGACTCCGCCTTGCTAAGTTGGTTGCTTATAGTCTTCACTCCATTGTTTGCCGCATTCCCGTTTGCGGATCCCTACTGAGCCAGGTGCTGTGGAGCATATAGATATGTCCATCCCGAAATCGTCGCGTCGTCAATTCCTTCAATCTGCTGCTGCGGCTGCCTCTTGGGTTGCCGTTGGAGGGCTAAAGGCGAGGGCTCAGAGCCGCGGGCCGCTTCTGGTTTCCCAGGGACTGACGCCCCTGAAGTTTACCCTCTCTTGGTTGCCCTCTTCGATGGATACCCCCCTTGTAACGGCGATCTTGAAGGGCTACTTCGCCGAAGAGGGGCTGGAGGTCACCTACGAGCGCGGCTATGGCTCCGCCGATTCCATCACCAAGATTGCCGCTGGCCAGTACGACCTGGGGGAAGGGGATCCCTACTCCATGATCGAGTTCAATGCCAAAAATCCGGACGTGCCCTTGGTAGCGATCTATGTCCACTTCAATCGCTCTCCCTTTGGCATCTACACCTTGAAAGATAAGGGCATTGGGGAGCCGGCCCAACTGGCGGGCAAGAAGCTAGGAGCACCGGCAGGGGATGCGCCGCGTCGGCTCTGGCCGGTCTTTGCCAAGCAAGTCGGCATCGATCCGGGCTCGGTGGAGTGGGTAACTATGGAGCCGCAGTTGCGCGAACCTTTCCTCATCCAAGGTCGGGTGGATGCAATCAGCGGCTTTATGACCTCGGCCATGCCCAATTTGGTGCGGGGCGGGGTCAAGCTGGAAGATATTGTTCCCTTCCTTTACAACGACTACGGCCTTGAGCTGTATGGCAATGCGCTCATCACTCGTGTGCAATTGCTGCGTGAGAAGCCTGAGCAATTCAAAGCTTTCTTGCGGGCCTATGTCAAGGGTTGGCAAGACACTATTCGTGATACCGATGGCAATATGTTGGCCCTTCTGGACAAAGCCAAGGCCGACGGACAAGTGCTGGATACGGCAATTGAGAAATTGCGCCTTACCCTGGCAATGCCGCGCCTGTTTGTTACCGATGAGGTGCGACAAATTGGTTTGGGGGATGTAGTGCCTGCTCGTATGGAAACCTCGATTGCTCAGGTGGTGGATGGCTTTGGCTTGCCCACTAAGCCCTCTCTAGAGCAAGTGTTTGATGGAAGTCTGCTCCCACCCAAGTCTGAGCGGATGATTGGATAATCTGGGTTAGGCCAGCAACGATTTTGAAGCCTCTGTCTATTGGCTTGCCGGTGCAGGCCAACTTATCCTGCTTGCTGGGAGGCTATTTCTGGCTGCAGGTGCGGTCTGCGTCCTTATTGGATCCCTCATCCGCGAAGTATCCCCAAAGCTTTTCGTGGCAGGGATCCCAGGCTGCTCCCGAAAGAGGCCGACGGGAGACCTGTTCGCGTTGGTGGATGGGAGACCGGAAGCGGCATGGAGCAGTAGGGGAGTGTCTCGAACTTTGTTTAGGGTTACCCAAGAACGCCGTAAGGCCCCTGCCTTTGGGCATGGGGAGCATGTCAATGAAATCAAACCTGAGAAACAGATGTATTGGGAAGAGTAGCTTAGGGGTGCTTGAAGTCGAGATAGCTTTTCCGATCCCGAAAAAAAGCTGAATAAGTTTGTGGTGCTCAGGGATCCCTTTTAACCTGGAGGGGATCACTAGGGAGTTTAGGCCCTTGGAAACTTTTGTTCTGATTAAGCAAGTTCCCGATCAAAACGCCAAGGCCGGCATCAACAGTGACGGCACGATCGATCGCGCCAAGGCCAAGCGGATGTTAAACCCTTTTGATCGCTATGCACTGGAAGCAGCTCTGCAAACCAAACGGCAACACGGGGCGAGAGTAACGGCAATTACAATGGGGCCACCCCCGGCCATTGAGGTGCTCTACGAGGCCATTGCCCACGGGGTGGATCGGGGTATTTTGATGACCGACCGCCGCTTGGCCGCTTCCGATACCCTAGCCACTGCCTATACTCTGGCCCAGACGGTTCGCTATGCTGGCCGGCCCGATGTGATCTTCTGCGGGCTCCAGACCACCGACGGCGATACGGCCCAGGTGGGGCCGCAGTTGGCGGAGCGGTTGGGGATCCCTCAGGTCACCTATTGCGAAGCCTTCGAGATTCGGGATGGGATCCTGGTGGCGCGGCGGGCCATTGAAGGGGGATCCCAAATCGTAATGGTGCCCCTGCCGGTTTTGATTACGGTGGCCAATTCCGCTCGGCGTTTGGCCTACCCCACTCTACGGGGTGTGCAGCGGGTGCAGCGGCTAATGCGGGATGAGGCGGCACGGGCCGAGGCGATCCAGATCCTCAACTTGGACGATGTGGGGGCAGACCCGGAGCGCTGCGGTCTCAAGGGATCCCCAACCATCGTGGCTGCCACCGAAAAAGTGGGGGAAATTGGCGGCAACTGTCAGATCTTTCAAGGGCAGTCCGTCCCCCAACTGGTCAACCAACTGACCCAGGCCGTTGACCTCTCCCGCTACGCCGCAACCTCCTAGATCTTTACATCTTGCGTCCCACCGGCCCCCCATCGCCCCTCAATCATCACTGTCTGATCATCGACCCCAGGCCAGCTGGCTGCGGTGAAAAGTTGACCCAGAAGGACTCTGCTGACATCGTCGCAACCCCAACCCGATTCAATCCCGATCTCAACCTAGGAGTCACAGTTTTATGGATCGCAAGCGGATAGTGGTCTTCGCCGAGCAGGTGAACGGGGAACTGCAGCCCATCGGCTTAGAGTTGTTGGGGGCCGGGCGGCGGCTGGCCGATAAGCTGGGAGCCACCTTGAGCGCTCTTGTGCTTGGATACAACATTGCCCACTTGCCCCCAATTCTGATCGGCCACGGGGCAGATCAAGTCTTCATCGCCGATCACCCCGAGTTGGCCGAATACCGCACCCTGCCCTACCGCCGGGTGATCACAGACTTGATCAAAAGCTGGCCCCAACCACCCCACACCATCCTGCTGGGATCCACCACCACCGGGCGAGATCTGGCCCCTCGCTTGGCCGCCCACCTGGAGACCGGCCTGACCGCTGACTGCACCGAGCTGGACATTGGCCCCTTCGAGTACACCAACAGCAAAGATCCCAGCAAGTCCGGCCTCTTCCCCGACTGCCTCTACGCCATCCGGCCCAGCTTTGGCGAATCTCTCAAGGCTCGCATCCTTGGCCCCTGGAAAAACCCCCAAATGGCCACGGTGCGCCCAGGGGTGATGGTGCCTCTGCCCTGGGATGGATCCCGCCAGGGGGACGTGATCCCGGTGCCGGTCAACTTGGATCCCGGCGATCTGCGCCTGCAGATTGTGGAAACGGTGCGCAACCTGTCCCAGGCGGTAGATCTCACCCGCGCCAAGGTGATCGTTTCCGGCGGCTACGGGCTGGGATCCCCAGAGGGATTTGAGCTGTTGAAGGAGTTAGCCGCTTGTTTTCCCAACAGCGCCGTCGGCTCCTCCCGCAAGGCCGTGGATTCTGGGTGGATCCCCTACGCCCATCAAGTGGGCCAAACCGGCAAGACCGTCCGACCTCAGCTCTACATTGCCTGCGGCATTTCCGGAGCCATCCAGCATCGCGTGGGCATGGACAAATCCCAGACGATCATCGCCATCAACAAAGACAGCTCTGCCCCCATCTTCAAATTTGCCCACTACGGTATCGTCGGGGATCTCTACCAGGTGGTACCCGAACTGATCCGTCAGATCCAGCAGGTCAAGTACCCCCAGCTAAAGGTGGGGGCTTGTGGAAGTAAGGTCTAGCCAGCCTGAAACCCCAAGGGCAAGGAAAGACTAGCCTGCCCAAGCAACCCAGTCATGGAGGGCGATTGAAGGGGACTGAGCCGACTGGGCGTGGCAGCCCACAGTACGTAGCGAATGCTTCCCTAGTTGGCTACCTCTACGTTGGTCAGTGGCGAAGGGACGTACATACTCCGAGTAGGAGACTTACCGCATGTTTGTGCCTGTCGTAGACCACAACCAAAACCCGCTCATGCCGACCACACCCAGTCGAGCCAGAAGGTGGATTAAGACCGGCAAGGCTACTCCCTTTTGGAAGAGAGGGGTGTTTTGAGTCCGGCTTAACGTGGAGCCTTCTGACCGGCAAACCCAACCCATAGCCGTCGGCATTGACCCAGGGAGCAAGAAAGAGGGGTGGTCGGTTAAATCCGCCGCACAGACCTACCTGAACCTCCAAGCGGACGCGGTCACCTGGGTGAAGGAGCATGTCGAACAACGGCGCATCATGCGTCGAGCGCGACGGTATCGCCAAACGCCCTGTCGTCAACCCAGGTTTAATCGCGCCAGGGGTGGGTTGCCCCCTTCCACCAAGGCTCGCTGGCAGTGGAAGCTACGTCTGGCTCGGTGGCTAAGCCAGTTGTTTCCCGTATCCGTATTTGTGGTTGAGGACATTAAGGCGAAGACCCGTGGCAAGCGCCGCTGGGACGTGTCTTTCTCTCCCTCAGAGGTGGGTAAGCAATGGTTCTATCGGCAGCTAGCCAATCTGGGACAGGTACTAACCCGCTCAGGGTGGGAAACCCAGCAGATGCGGGATGCCTTGGGTTTGCAGAAAACCAACAAAAAGACCGCCGAAGTGTTTGCGGCCCACTGCGTGGATGCGTGGGTGTTAGCCAACTCCGTGACCGGGGGGCACCTGCAGCCGGACAATCAGCAGATGCTTATGGTCGTTCCTCTGCGGTTTCATCGTCGTCAACTGCATCGTTTGCAACCGGGCAAAGGTGGGAAAAGACTTTCCTACGGGGGTATGCTGAGCTTAGGTTTGAGGCGGGGTAGTTTAGTGCGCCACCCCAAGTTTGGGCTCACCTTTGTCGGAGGCAGTTCTGCTGGAAGAGTAAGTCTGCATCGGTTGGAGGATGGGAAAAGGCTAACCCAGAGCGCCAGGAAAGAAGACGTAAAGTGTTTGAGCTTCTGTTCTTGGAGGTTCTACAGAAGAAACAAATAAAGCCGACCTAAAGGGCAGGGATTCTTTTCCGGGTTGCAGGATGATTCCCACTTCCTGGGCTACACCACTCTTGCGAGTGGTGGGGGATGCCATGACCCCAACTGCTGGGATGAACTCCCAGATACTTTTCCTGTTGACACTGCGCCATAGCACAAAGCCGCCCTAGTCGCGTCAGCGGGCCGTAGGCCCTAGGGCAGGGCTTGCAACCCAGTTTTCTTGGTCATAGATTGTGTTCATGGGATCCGCATACCGTTGTTGGCTGAGCTTGATCTGTCTGGTGTTGGTGGGATGCTGCTGGGGATCCCCGGCGTTGGCTGCCCATTCGTTGCCCTCCACAGTGGCAGAGGCGGCTCAGGTGTCGCCCCAGCTCGCTCGCGATGGGGGTATAGAGCACCTTTCCCTGACCGTAGCGCGGCAGCGGCTGGAAGCCATTGCCGAGGCCATGCGCTCAATTCGCCTGTGCAACCGGCCCAACTGCCGTTACCGAGATATCGCTGTGGAGGTGTCGGTTCACGATGGTGGTGCAGAGCCCTTCTACGAGGGCAGCATCGACGCCATGATCGACCGTCCTTCCGGCAGCTTGGATAGAGCCCACTACCGGCTGCAGTTTCGCCAGGGGCGCTGGCAGTTGCTGGGGGGCGAAGAGGTGTCCGATGTCTCTTCCTTTTTCTTTGAGGGAGATACCTACGAGGTGTTCAGCGCCTACGGCACCCGCAGTCACAAAGCCAAGTTGGCAGATGCCGGCAGTAACCTGCGCGTGGGCTATCGGGAGCTGTATTACCGCGTTTTCGACCGGGGCCAAGAGCGTTTGCACTAGCGGTGCGGAGCATGATGAGAGGCCGGCAACACACCCTAGCCAGCTCTATTTCTCTGGAAGGCGTTGGCCTGCACACCGGCCTGCCGATTCGCTGCAGCCTGCATCCAGCTCCTGTCGGCAGCGGTCGGGTGTTTGTGCGGGTGGATCGACCGGGATCCCCTGAGATCCCGGCCCAGTTGGGATCCCTGGCCCCTGCCCATCTCTGCACCCTGCTGCAGCAGGGATCCCCCTCTGTTCAAGTGCAGACGGTGGAACACCTGCTGGCCGCCCTTTACATCCTGGGCATTGACAACTGCCGCATCGAGGTGGAGGGGCCAGAGCTGCCGATTCTGGATGGCTCTGCCCTGCCCTTTGTAGAGGCCATTGCCCAGGTCGGGATCCAGGCCCAAGATCAGCCAGCCCTGCTGGGGGTGATCCAAGAACCGGTCACTGTCTGGGCGGGGGAAGCCTTTGTCAGCGCCCTCCCCCATCCTACAGCCCGCTTTACCTATGGCATCGATTTTGCCGATTGCCCGATTGGAGAACAGTGGCTGAGCTGGAGGGAGAACAGGCCGGATTTTGTCCAGTCCATTGCGCCGGCCCGCACCTTCGCCCGCCAGCAGGATGTGGAGCTGGCCCGGGAACGGGGGCTAATCCAGGGGGGCAGCCTGGAAAATGCCATTGTCTGTAGCCAAACCGAGTGGTTGGGGCCATTGCGCTACCCAGATGAGCCGGTGCGCCATAAGCTGATAGATTTACTAGGAGATCTCAGCCTCCTGGGCTGCCGACTGCAGGGGCACATTGTGGCCTACAAGGCGGGCCATGCCCTGCACCACCGTTTGGCCGAGCAGTTGCTCAAGAGTGGATCCCTGCTGATCCATGAAGAGCAAGGGGGAGAAAGAGATCCGGTTGCGTAGCCACAACCCTGCCATCCTCAGGTGCGACAGCGGTGCCGAGCACTTTTCTTCAAGGGGATCCGCTCTATTGGAATCTCTTGATCTCTTCTCCGTAGATCCCTGGGTGCTCTTTTGGCTGAGTTCTGGCCTGCTTCCTCCCCATCCGGGGTTTCAGTTTTGTCTTCTGTCTCCACGGGTTCACCATGGCCTCTGATGTCTCCCCTCCTCCCCTTCTCTCGGCTGAGGCAGCCGCTCAATTGGCAACTGCTCCCCCTGTCTTCACAACGGAGCAGATTTTGGAGATCTTGCCCCATCGCTATCCTTTTTTGCTGGTGGATCGGGTTGTGGAGTATCAACCGGGGCAACGGGCAGTGGGCCTGAAAAACGTCACCTTCAACGAGCCCTTTTTTCAGGGGCATTTCCCCAACCGACCCATCATGCCCGGCGTCCTGATCGTCGAGGCTATGGCCCAGGTAGGGGGGATCGTGTTGACCAAGTTGCCGGACGTGGCCGGGCGCTTGGCCCTGTTTGCCGGGATCGATGGTGTTCGCTTTCGCCGCCCGGTGCTGCCGGGGGATCAACTGCTGCTCTCTGCCGACTTGCTCACCATTCGCCAGAGGCGCATTGGCAAGATGTTCTGCCGCGCTCAGGTGGGAGGGCAACTGGTGACCGAGGGGGAACTGATGTTTTCCCTGGTGGATTGAGGGACAAACAGCGGCCATCCGAGAGGCGCTCTGCTGTGGGTCTTCTCACCAATTGAGATAAAGTGTTGGCATAGGGAGATGGCTCGGGGACTGCTTGCGCCTTTCTGTCGGGATACGGTAGACATATTGCTGCGTTGGGGTGGCAGCCTATTGGTCACGATGGCGGAGCGTAGCTCTAAGGTTGATCTCCCCCGGAGTCAAGCCTTGGTGATCCTTCGCGGGGTTGGGAGCGTAACCACAGTTGCTGGCTAGGTTGGAAATGAGTTCGTTCGCTTCAGCGGGATCCACTCCCAACGCCTCTGCAAGTGCGCCGCACCGCTCACGCGAGCGGATTCATCCCACCGCGGTGATCCATCCGAAAGCTGAGCTACACGAGACGGTGCAGGTTGGCCCGTATGCGGTGATCGGCGAGCATGTTCGTATCGCTGCCCATACGGTGGTGGGAGCCCATGTGGTGATCGATGGCTGGACGGAAATCGGCGAGGACAACCACATTTTTCCGGGAGCAGTTGTGGGCACCGAGCCTCAGGATCTGAAGTACAGCGGCGCCCCCTCTCAAGTGGTGATCGGCAGAGGCAATCGCATCCGCGAGTTTGTCACCATCAACCGGGCCACCAATGAAGGGGAAGCCACCCTGATCGGAGATCACAACCTGCTGATGGCCTACACCCATGTCGCCCACAACTGCGTCATCGAAAATCAGGTGGTGATTACCAATGCTGTCTCTTTGGCCGGCCACATCCACATCGAGTCTCAAGCCCGCATCGGCGGCATGGTCGGGATCCACCAGTTCACCCGCATCGGGCGCTTGGCCATGGTGGGGGCGATGAGCCGGGTTGACCGCGACGTTCCCCCCTACATGTTGGTGGAAGGACATCCAGCCCGCATTCGCGGTCTGAATTTGGTGGGGTTGCGGCGAGCCAAAGGGATGGAGGGATCCCTGCCCTTGCTGCGGCAGGTCTACCGATTTTTGTACCGCTCAGGGTTGCCTTTGGAAAAAGCGCTGCAAACACTGCGCAGCAGCCTGTGTGTCGTTTGTAACAGCGGTGCGGAGGGAGAGCGCCATGTCCTTTCCCTACAGGGGAAAGAGTGGGTGGACGAGACGGGATCCCTGCAACATCTGCTGCAATTTTTGGAAGACTCCCTCTCCCAGCCCCAACGACGTGGCCCTCTGCCGGCCCTGCGCGGGAGGGGGGAAGATCCGCCGGTGCAGAGCACTTCAGAGCTGGATGACTAAAGATTGGGGTCGGGAGCGTAGCTCTAGTGAGCCACCTGTTCATCTGCACGGGCGAGGTCTCAGGGGATCTGCAGGCCAGCCATCTGATTGAAGAATTGCTGCGCCAACGCCCTCAGCTGCGCATCACCGCCGTGGGAGGGGAGCGCATGGCTGCTGCGGGGGCCCGTCTGTTGCACCGCACCACCGAGATCAGCTCTGTTGGCATTTTAGAGGCTCTTCCCTTTGTCGGCCCCGCCCTCTGGACGGAGTGGAAGATTCGCCGCTTTTTGGCCCAAGACCCGCCAGATGTGGCCGTGCTGGTGGACTACATCGGCGTCAACAGCCGCATTGCCCGTCTGCTGCAACGGCGGCAGATCCCTGCCGTCTATTACATTGCTCCCCAAGAGTGGGTGTGGTCGCAGGATGCCCGCCTCACCTACCAACTGGCCCAGCAGATGCGGCTGATGTTGGCGATTTTCCCTGAGGAAGCCCGCTACTACGCGGCGGCAGGAGCCCATGTCCAGTATGTGGGCCATCCCCTGTTGGATATTTTGGCCGCTGTGCCCAGCCGTGCTGCCGCCAGAGCCCAGTTGGGGATCCCTGCCGAAGCCACGGTGGTGGTGGTGGTGCCGGCTTCGCGTCGGCAAGAGCTGCGCTCGGTTCTGCCTGTCTTGCTCAAGGCGGCTCAGTTGTTGCAAGCTCACCTGCCTCAGGCGCAGTTTTGGGTGCCCCTGGCCTCGCCCCGTTTTGCTGCCCCGATTGCGCGGGCTGCCCGCCGCCTTGAGCTCAACCTCACCCTTTTGGATCCCCAAGCTCTGCCCTTCTTCTCCCCCCACAAAGCTCATCACCTCGCCTTGGCAGCGGCTGATTTGGTGTTGGCCAAGTCGGGCACGGTGAACTTGGAGACGGCCATCTTAGGGATCCCCCAGGTGGTGATCTATCGCCTTAACCCCATCACCTTCTGGATCGCCCGCCATTGGCTGAGGGTGTCGGTGCCCTTCATGTCTCCGCCCAACCTGGTGCAGATGCGCCCCATTGTGCCGGAGTTGCTGCAGGAGCAGGCCCAGCCGGAGAAGATCGCCCAACTGGCACTGGAGTTGCTAACTCGGCCCGAACGCAAAGCCCAACTGCAAGCCGACTACGCCGCGATGCGGGCAGCCCTAGGAGAACCCGGCGTTCTGGCTCGCGCTGCCAAGGCCATCCTAGAGGTGTTGGATGGCGAAGCTGGATCGAAGCAGGATCCCTTCCGCCGCTAACTCCGGCGACCCAGCACCTGGGGCACGGCCCGTCCTCCCGCCAAGGCCGCTGTCGAATCCTCCTCTTCCAGATACTCAGCATCTTGGTTGACCCGCCACCCATCGTAGCGCCGTTCCCCCGCCACAATGTTGCGAGCGGCCAAAAGGCCCGTCATCATGGCGTGATCCTGGTTATTGTAGCGGTGCATGCCGTTGCGGCCTGCCACCTGCAAATTGGGCAGTGCTTCTTCCAAAAAGGTTCGAATGGTCTGGATGTGAGCTTGATAGCCGTGATTGTAAACCGGGTAGGCTTTCGGGGCGCGAATGACTGTGCCGCCCAAAACCTTTGCCTTCCCCAGCAGGCCCAACCGCTGCAATTCCAGCGTTGCCAAGGCCATCAAATCCCCATCGGTTTGTCCCCAAAAGGGATCCGTCGCTGAGCAAAAATACTCCAAACCCAAGCAGGTGACCGAGGGATCCGGAACCATGTCCGCGCTCCAATTCTTGAAGTTTTGGATACGCCCCACCCGCACCGAGGGATCGTGAATGTAGATCCAGTGATCTGGAAATAGGTTGGGCTCATCCACCAGCAAAGCCACCGTCAAAAAATCCCGATACCGCAGTTGTTCGGCAGCCTCTCGCACCGGCTCCGGTGCTGCAGGTACCAAAGCCCGCACCAGAGAGCGCAGCGGCATGGTGGAAATGAACTGCTCGCCGGTCACCCAAAAGGTCTCTCCCCCTTGAGAACAGGCTTGTACAGCTTGAACTCCGGCCCGGTTCCAGTGGATTGCCGTAACCTTGCGATCCAGTTGTACCGGCTGCCCGGCTTCTGCCAACAAGGTTTGAACGCGCTCCCACATCTGGCCTGGCCCTAGGCGAGGATAGCGAAAGCGATCGATCAGGGTTTTGATCACCCCCTCTCGGTTGGGGAAAAAGGTTTTACGGATCAAAGAAGCCATCGACAGACCCTTGATCCGCTGGGCTGCCCAGTCGGCGCTGATCTCGTGACAAGGGATCCCCCACACTTTCTCGGTGTAGGTCTTAAAAAAAGTGCGATACAGCCGTTCCCCAAATTGGTTAATGACCCAATCTTCAAAAGATACAGGATTGGGCCTGGGAAAGAGGCGCGCCTTTAGGTAGCTGAGCAGACAGAGACTGGTAAACCCTGGCCCCAGTTTGGCAAAGACATCCGCAGGTCGAATCGGATAGTCGAAGAAAACACCTCGATAAAAAATGCGGGAAAGCCGCCGACAAACCTGCATTTCCGAGCCCAAAATTTCCGTCCACAGGGCCTCAATTTCCGCCGACTTGGAGAAAAAGCGGTGCCCACCGATATCAAAGCGATAGCCTTGGTAGGTTACAGTGCAGGATAGCCCCCCACCTGAACCGGATCCGCTTCCAAAACCGTTACGGCAACTCCTCACACCACCTCGCCGATCCTGACGGAAATAGGTCTGTCCAAGGGATCCCCTCACGCTTTGGGGTTTTAAAGTGCTCCGCACCGCTGTCGCGATAGACTAGGCTGGAGAGGGGTCAGGGATCCCTTTTGCGTGCAAAAAAGCCTTAGTGCTCTGCACCGCTGTCGCGAACGGCCAACTCTGTGGAGTGAATTTTGTGCAATCTCCACCTATCCCCAGTTCTGGATATCCGTTGCCAAATGCTTCGCCGACGGTGCTGCTGGCCGATGACGACCCATTCATACGCGGGTACTTGACCCACCTGTTGGTTCATGAAGGCTATCGAGTGGCAGAGGCCGAAGACGGCGACCAAGCCCTGCTGCTCTTCAGTCAAACTCAGCCTCAAATTGCCCTGCTGGATGCCCTCATGCCCGGCATGGATGGGTTCGAGTGTTGCCAACGCTTGCAGGCTCTGGATGCGGATCTACCCTGCTTGATGATCACCTCGCTCGAGGATCAAGCTTCCGTAGACAAAGCCTTTGCTGCCGGAGCCAGCGACTACATGACCAAGCCCATTCACTGGCCGATAATGCGTCAGCGCATCCAACACCTGATCAAGGCCCGCCAGAACTTGTTGAACCTACGCCAACAGGCGGCCCGCGAGCAAGCCCTGAACCGCATCGTCCGAGCCATTCCCACTTCTTTGCAGTTGGATCAAATCCTTGCTGCCGTCACCCGCGAGATAGGCCATCTGCTAGAGGCGGATCGGGTAAGCATCAGCATCTATCAGCCTCAGCAACAGCATTGGCGCATTGTCTCCGAGTACAGCACTCAACAGGATGGCTACCTGGGCTGTCTCATTCCCGATTCCGAAAGCCCCATTGCCCAGCAACTGAAGCAGGGGAAAGTGATGTTGCTGGAGGCAGCCGACCAAGCCAAAGACTGGGTCTACATCTCTGCCATGGCCAAAGCCTATCCTGGCAGTTGGCTGCTGGTACCGCTCTACGGTGGCGAAAACCCCGAATCTGGCCCGACCCACCCCACCCTTTGGGGCAGCCTGTGCCTACAACTGAAAACAGCACGTCCCGGTTGGCTGGCCACCAATCAGGATCTGATCTTGGCCCTGGCCGATCACCTCTCCATTGCCATTCAGCAGGCGGAATTGTTCCAACAGGTTCAGGAGCTGAACCGCACCCTGGAAGAAAAGGTACAGGCCCGCACCGCCCAACTGGAGCGCCAGGTACAGGAATTGCAGCGGCTGGATTGCCTAAAAAATGACTTCCTTAGCACGGTGTCCCACGAGCTGCGCACTCCTCTTTCCAACATGAAAATGGCCATCCGCCTGCTCAGCGCCGTTCTGCTGCCTGCTCAGGGCGCTGCCCGATCCCCGGATCCGGCCAAGATCTCTCAGTACTTGAAGGTGTTGGACAACGAATGCGAGCGGGAGATCAAACTGGTCGAGGATCTGCTGGAACTGCAGCAGTTGGAGATGCTCAAGGGACTCCGTCCCGCTAACGCGAACGGTTCACAGCAGCCCTGCTGGTTGGAGCTGCAAGAGTGGTTGCCCCAGATCGCAGAGCCCTTTGCTCAGGAGGCCCATAGCCGCCATCAGCGCTTCAGCCTTGGGATCCCTCCAGAACTGCCTGCCATTTTTACTCTGCCGGGAGTGCTAAAGTCGGTGCTGGCGGAATTGCTGAAAAACGCATGTAAATTCACCCCTGCTGAGCACCTGATCAGCCTTCAGGCCATGTACCATCCCGACCACCTGGAAATCCAAGTCCTCAACACCGGCGTAACCATTCCTCCAGAAGAACAAAAGCGGGTATTCGAGAAGTTCTATCGGGTGCCCAGCGCGGATCCCTGGCGGCAAGGGGGGACAGGGTTGGGGTTGGCCCTCGTGCAGCAGCGGGTAAGCCTGTTGCAAGGAAGCATTCACCTCAACAGCGAGGCCAATCGCACCTGTTTTACTTTGCGGCTGCCTCAGGTTCTCCCTGCCTTTGGCCAAGGCAAGCCAGCTCAGCCTAGGGTGTAGGCGTCGGGGTAGCCGGCTTTGGAGAGTTGGAAGCTTCCCCTTCCTGCAAAACTTCTTGCAAGCGCACACGAACCCGCTGGTTGAGAACAGGATTTTCGTTCGCCAAGGTCATCAATTCGCGGTATTGAAGCACCGTCAGCCCTTGCTCCTCGACAATGCGGCTGGCTTGGGTTTCTGTGCGCTGCATAATTTGCTCGTACTCCTCCTCGTTCTGGGTTTCCCGCAGTTGGGCGCTGGCTTCCCGAATCAGGGGATCCAACTCCAACAAAATCCGCACCAACTGTTCCACCTGGGCATCGGTGACTTGCTCTGGGGTTAGAGTCGGAGATGCCAGAGGGCTAGGAGTTGCTGTGGCCGGAGCCCCCCCCGAAGTCGGAGAGGCAGTGGCAGCAGGGCTAGGCAGCGGGGTTGCTCCCTGTGCCCAAACCGGCAGGGATCCCAGGCTGAGTCCCAGACCCATCAGCAATCCAAATTTCATCATGCCCAAAACTCCCTAGACCCAGACAAGATAAACCCAAATAGACTTAAGTCCTTGAGGCGCAGCCAAGCCTGAAGTAAGGCTAGCAAGATGCCTGAATTCCGTCTAATCGGTTCAGCGCAGTCCTGGCAGCCCATCAAGCCCATTCCAGCTTGCCGGTCACCTGGCGCGGGATCTATCCAATCCCTACGGTACCAGAACTCCTCACTCCAGGGCTCCCAGGATGAACTCGCGAAAGGGCTGTGTGGACATGCTGGGGATCTGCAGTGGATCTCTTGTAGAAACAAGAAGTTGGTTGTACAGTCTTACATGCGCTGTTCAACGGTAGCCCGGCACCGGAGTGCCCCTTTCTCTCCTCGGTTGAGCAGCTCCAGACTTGCAGCATTGGCAATTGACTTAGCACTTCAGCCCAAAGGGGGTTGTCTTGAAGCTGAGCTTAGGTATATGTTCTGTTGAGTATCGTTTTTGTTAATGTTAGGCTAGGGGCCAGATTTGATGCGGATCTCCCACATCGGCATCTGACTTTCTTCGCAGGTGTCAGAGCCCGTGGATCCCCTATCAATATCAGCAGTCAACCTAGCAAACGCCCAATCGCCAGCTCTCTTTGCAGGCGATTGTTGGAGGATTTTTTGTTCGGAGAAAGGTTCCCGATTAGATTTTTTTGGGCGCGTCCATAAGTAACCCTTCAAGGGCTTTGAGGGCGACTGCTGTCTTTATTGCCTTTGTAAAAGATGATAACAAAAATGGGTAAAAGTTATTGCTTTTCTTAAGCAGCGCTGATATATTCTTTGCGGTTGCGGTTGTTCGGTCATCCTTCTACAGGAGGCTTACATTGGTTAGGAGAAGAAAGCGTAAGAGTCGCCGTCGTCTGGAAGGGCGCAAAATTTTAGATCACATTCCTCAATTTAATCTGGACAGTGGTGAAGAGAAGTCTGTAACCGCTGCTCGAAAGTATATTCAGGAAAAGTCTATTCAGCCCCCCGCGCTGATTTTGGTGCGGCGAAATGAGCATACCGTTGATCGGTTTTTTTGGGCGGAGAAGGGGTTGTTCGGCGCGCAATATGTCGAGGAAAACCACTTCCTTTTTCCCAGCCTGCGAGCTTTGCTAGCGGAGGTTGCGGCTGAGAAGCCGGAGAAAAAATCCTCAAAGGTTCTTGCAACTGCCGCTCGCTAGCCTCTGACCAGCTTTTCCTATTAGCAGGAGCTCAGGAAACAGCCCCCCTACCCTGGGGGGTTTGTTGCAGCCGCTCTCAGAAAATCAAGAAAATCAAAAGAACTGACCCTATTTAGGGGATCCCTTTCACTCAATGGGTTGAGCTTCTGATACCTCACTCCCCATGCTGGATCTGCTGGCGGCAGCGAGGGAGCCACGCGCTACCCTACAAGGGATCCCGTCGGGAGATGCCGGATGAGCCGACTGCCTCAAACCACTGCCCATGTCCAAATTACCCGCCGCTCTTGGCAAGAGGGGGCCATTGAGGGGGAAGTCAACGCCAACGGTTGGGTTTGGCGCTTTTGCTGGTGCTTTCGGGCCGGGGAACTCAGAGTGGAGCCTTCTGTGGGGCGAGCTTTGATTTGCGAGCCCTTGAGCCGCTTTCTGGAAAAATCCGACTATCTGCTGGAACCGGGCAGCAACTACTCGTTTGTGATTCGCAGCAGCTTGTGAACTCTCAATCTGAGCAGATCTGAGCAGAGCTTTTGCCCAGCACCAAAGACCGGGGCTGAGCATTGGAAGGCACCTGTTAGGGTGACTGGGAATACAGGGATCCCTGAGAATGGACAGGATGGTGGGGAAGGCTGGTCATGATTGAGGCAGGGACAAGCGTCTTGAGGCGGATGTTGGGGGTCTACGGCAGCTCCAAGATGGGCGTCCTGCTGCTGTTGGGATTTTCTTCGGGTTTGCCGCTGCTGTTGATCAACACCACCTTGAATGCTTGGCTGACCCAAGCGGGCTTGACCACCATTGCCATCGGCTTGTTTAACCTGCTCAATTTGCCCTACTCCTTCAAGTTCCTGTGGTCGCCTGTTCTGGATCGATTTCTGTTGCCGGCACCGGGATCCCTGCGGGGCAGTCGGCGGCGGGGGTGGATGGCCCTGACCCAAGTGCTGTTGCTGCTCAGCATAGGGCTACTGGGTTTTCAGGATCCGACCCAAACCTGGCTGGAAGCTCTGGGATGGGAAGAGCTGGCCCAGACTTGGCCGGGAATCACGGTTTTCACCCGCCCGATCTTTCTGGTGGGGTTGCTGGTGGCTTTTTTGAGCGCCTCTCAGGACATCGCGGTGGATGCCTACCGTACCGATATCTTGGCAGAGCGGGAGATGGGGGCAGGGGTAGCGATTTTTGTATTCGGCTACCGCATCGCGCTGTTGGTCAGCAGTGGCGTGAGTTTGATCTTGGCGGACTATTTGCCCTGGTGGCAGGTGTACGGGATCATGGCGCTGCTGATGTTGATCGGGTTGATTACCTCGTTTTTGGCCCCTGAGCCGGAAAACAGCGCCCTCAAGCCTACCTCTTTGCGGTCGGCCATCATCGAGCCGTTTCAATCTTTTTGGCGGCACCGCTTGGCCTGGGCGATCCTGCTGTTTGTGGTCTGCTTCAAGTTGCCGGATAGCTTGGCAGGGCAAATGACCCCCACATTTTTGTTGCAGACGGGGTTTAGCACCAGCGATCTGGGCATTATCCGCAGTTGGATAGGCTTGTTGGCCACCTTGGCGGGGGCTTTTGTGGGGGGGGAGTGGGTCAGCCGCATCGGCACCTACCGCTGTCTGTTCATTTTCGCAGCCTTGCAAGGGATCGGCAATTTGGGCCTGGGAGCGATTGGGTTGGTGGGGCAAAACTATCCGCTGCTGGTGGGGGCAACCATTTTCGACAACATGGCCGGGGGCATGGGCACGGCTGCTTTTCTGGCTTTTTTGATGAGCCTTTGCGATCGGCAATTTAGTGCCACCCAGTATGCTTTGCTCACCAGTGTATTTGCCGTGGGGGGAACCTTGGCCGGGGCCGTGTCGGGCTATTTGGCGGCTGCAGTCAATTGGCCTTTGTTTTATTTGATTACAGCGATGACAGCTGCTCCGGCGATGGTGATCCTGCTGTGGCTCGGCCCCCCTTCATCGCCTGCAACCCCGGCCACAACCGCATCTGAACCGTAACTGCCCCACCGCAAATCCGGTTCTAATAGCCTTGCCTTGAACGCAACAAGGATGGCCGCCTACAGCGCAGCCCCGATTTTGGCCGCCAGATCCACCAGCCGCGCGGCATAGCCGTACTCGTTGTCGTACCAGGAGAGTACCTTTACTGTGCGATCCCCTAAGGTCATGGTGGATCCCAAATCCACAATGGAAGAGTGGGGATCCCCGACAATATCCGCCGAGACGATCTCTGGCGGAGCAATGGCCAGGATGCCGCGCAGCGGGCCTTCTGCAGCCTCGATAAAGGCTTGGTTGACGGCTTCTTTGGTGATGGGCTGCTCGGTACGCACCACAAAGTCCACAATCGAGCCCGTCAGGGTGGGTACCCGCAACGCCAGGCCATCCATCTTCCCTCTCAGGGCGGGCAAAACCTCGGCCACTGCCGTGGCGGCCCCGGTGGTGGAAGGCACGATCGACACTGCTGCTGAGCGGCCCCGCCGATAATCTTTGGGATCCGGGCGATCCACAATTGCCTGAGTGGCGGTATAGGCATGGCAAGTGGTGAGAAAGCCGGTCTCGATGCCGAAGCGATCCAACAAAACCTTGGCCAGCGGCGCCAAGCAGTTGGTGGTGCAGGAAGCATTGGAGATGATGTGATGCCGCTCTGGGTCGTATTGGTCATCGTTGACCCCCATCACCACCGTCAAGTCGGGGCCTTTGGCAGGAGCAGAGATGATCACCTTTTTGGCCCCGGCCTCCAGGTGTTTGGCGGCCCCGTCTCGTTTGGTGAACAAGCCGGTTGATTCCACCACCAGGTCAACCCCTAGATCTTTCCAGGGCAGTTGCGCCGGATCCCGCTCTGCCAAAACCCGGACTTTCAGGTGGTTGCCGATTTGCAGATGCCCGTCCACCGCGCTCACGGTTTGGGGCAGGCGCCCATAGGCCGAGTCGAACTGGAGCAGGTAGGCCAAGTTGTCGGGTTCGGTCAGGTCATTGACTGCCACCACCTCCAGCTCTGGAGCTGGCTGAGACAGCAGCACCCGCAGGAAGGCCCGCCCAATGCGACCAAATCCGTTAATGGCTACCCGTGTGGTCATCGCAATCCTCCGGTATCAGTTTATACGATGGATCAGGGGACGCGGCATGGGAGACGCTGCCCCCCTAGGGATAGGGTAGAAGAAGAACGGGATCCCCATCGCTTTTGCACCCAAGATCTCCAGATTTGCCACTGGGACTCACCCAAGAAGTTGCCGGCAGAAGGGAAAAGTAGGAATGAAGGTATTGCTGACCAACGATGACGGCATCGAGGCTGCCGGGCTGGCCAACCTCAAGTTGGCCCTCAGCGCCCTCATCCCGGAAGAACACTGTTGGATTGTGGCCCCCCACCAACCGATTTCCGGCTGCAGCCACCAGGTGACAACGGGGCGACCTTTTCGGGCCTTGGCCCGCGGCGAGCGCACCTTTGCCGTCGAGGGATCCCCTGCCGACTGTGTGCGGGTGGCCCTATTCAAGCTGGCCCCAGCGGTGGATTGGGTGCTTTCCGGTATCAACGAAGGGGGAAACCTCGGATCGGATGTGTACCTGTCGGGAACGGTGGCGGCGGTACGGGAAGCAGCGATGCGCGGGATCCCGGGAATTGCCATTTCCCAATACCGAGCAGGGGGCCAACCCATCGACTGGGAGCAGGCCCAGCGGTGGACGCGGGAAATCTTGGCGGAGCTGATGGAACAACCTTTGCCCAGGGGGGCGTTTTGGAATGTGAACCTGCCCCACTTGCCCGCCGGATCCCCTCTGCCGGAGCGGGTTTATTGTCCCCTCTGCACCCAACCCCTGCCGCTCGATTATGCGGTGGAAGCCGAGGGAAATGGGGCAGAGTCGCTGTGGTTTCGCTATCAGGGCCGCTATGCGGAGCGCGCTCGGGATCCCCAAACCGATACCGACATCTGCTTCTCCGGTCGGGTGGCCATTACCCAAGTGCAACTGGCCAAGGACTCCGTCCCGCTAACGCGACCAGGCGTTTCCGCTGGGGGGGGTAGAAGCCAGGTTGCGGGCAATGGTTCTCAGCCGTTGCAGCCGTAGCGCCGTCAGGATATCGGTGGGATCCAGCTTCAGAACCTGTTCTATGGCATCTGCCAGGTGTTGAGCGGCCTCCTGTCGGGTGTAGCCGCGGAACTGGGCACGGCGCAGGGCAAATTCATCGGCATCGAAATGGGCGCTCTCCCGGTTCAGGTTTTGCCAGATCTGCCGGACGGAGAGAGCTGTAATGCCACCTGCCAACAGAGCGGAAAAGGGGTGCTGCAAAGAGAGCTCCGCAACAGTGGTGATGCCCCCGAACAAGGCCAGCGACTGGTAAAACCCCGGCTGCAGCCAGTTGCGATTGTCCAGCCAGCCCACCTCCCGCAGAAACAACAGATCCCGCTGTGGCTGAGGGATCCCTTGCCAACGGCGAAAATCGATGGCGATGGTGCCCTGGGGCTGCCAAGGGGCTTTGCGGCGGGAGATGAGCAGGGCTTCACCCCCGAAGTGGGGAACGACGCTGATCAAGGGTCGGAAGGAAGCGGGGAGTAGATCTCGCAGCCGTTCGGTTTCTTCTTTTTCAAAGGATTTGAAATCTGGGCGGCTGTTCATGGCCTCACCTGTTAGGGGCATTGAGGCGGGGAGCCCGCCTGAACACGGGCGCTGTTCCGGCCCCCGACACCACAGCCCTGTGTAGAACCAATGCGAGGTTAGTCTATCGCATCTCCAGGCTGGCCGTAGAACTCCATGGGTTTCTGTTCGCGGTAGCGGGACGGAGTCCTTAGATCCCAATCCTAGGTTGCGTAGACTGGGAAGGCGAGCCTATCTGTCTCAAATCTGAGGCCATGACTTTCCCAGCTCAGCCAGAACCCCAAGTGCTCCGTACTGCTGACGGGAATGAGCAGAGTGCCGTTCGCGGTAGCGGGACGGAATCCTTTAGCCCCCTTTACACGTACGCCTTCTTCCTGCAGCCAGCGCCAGAGCTTTTGCCCTTCATCCGGCAAACCGAGGGGATCCATCGGTCGGTGCAGGTGTTCTCCCCGACAGGCAGCCGAATTGCCGCTGCTGTGGAGCCGATGCAGGATCCAGAGTCGCTGCAAGTCTCGGATGAGGTGTTGGTGCGCTCTGCCCTGCGCCACGACCAGGTGATCTGCCGACTGTTCGCCCAGATGCCGGTGCTGCCCCTGCGCTTCGGCACCTGCTTCCTCTCAGCAGAAAAGCTGGGATCCCATCTGCTGTCCCGGCAGACGGAGTACGAACAAGCCCTCGCAGCCATTGGGGGGCGGGCCGAGTACTGTCTCAAAGGAAGGGTTCAACCTCAGCCCCAACCGGAGCCACAGCCCTCCCTAAGCGGGACGGCCTATCTGTTGGCCCGCAAGCAAGCCTATCTCCAGCAACGACAGGCCCAAGAGCAGCAAGAGCAGGAGCAGCAAGCCCTACAGCAGCTTTGGCCTTCCACCTGGCCTGTGCAAAGGGGGGATCCCCAACCGGGAGAGGCCTTGCGGCTCTACTTTTTGCTCACCCCTGCCGAGTGGGAAGCCGCCGCTCAGCTCACCCAAACCTGGCTGGATCAGCACCCCCATTGGCAACTGGATTGGAGCGCCCCTTTGCCCCCTTATCACTTTGTCCGTGCCTTACGGGATTCTCTGGCGGACAAGTGTATAGATCCCAACTAAGGACGCCGTCCTGCTAGCGCGAACAAAGTGCTCTGCATGCGGATCATGGTCGCGTTAGCAGAGCGTGGATCCAAGCGTGATAATGGTGAGGGGATCCCGTCCGCTTCCTGTTTGCATTGGCGAGGCGGAGCCCTCACAGGGCAAAGGACTCCGTCCCGCTAACGGGAACAGCAGGCAAAAGGAAGAGTTGTGGTCTAAAGCGCTATGCGCCGCTACCGCGAACGAGTTGGGCTATTGGGGCTGGGCACGGTTGGCACGGGTGTTGTGCAAATTCTGCAGCAACCCCGGCATCCTCTCTTGCAGTCGGTTGAGATAGCGGCGGTGGGGGTGCGCTCTTTGGACAAGCCACGGCAAGTGCGGATCCCGCCTGAGCGCCTGACCACCAATCTGGAGCAAATCGTGTCGGATCCGGAAATCGACGTGGTCATCGAGCTGATGGGGGGCTTGGAGCCGGCCCGCACCTTGATCTTAAAAGCCCTTGACCACGGCAAACCGGTGATCACAGCCAACAAAGCGGTGATCGCCCGCCACGGGGAGGAGATCTTTCAGGCGGCAGCCCAAGCCAAAGTCTCGGTGCTCTTGGAAGCGGCAGTCGGGGGCGGGATCCCGATTCTGCAGCCCTTGCAACAGTCCCTGCAGGCCAGCCACATCCAGGCGGTCTGGGGCATTGTGAACGGCACCACCAACTTCATCCTCAGCCAGATGACCCAGGCGGCCAGCTCATTTGAGGAAGCCCTGGCCCTGGCCCAGGCCCACGGCTACGCCGAAGCGGATCCCAGCGCCGATGTGGAAGGGTGGGATGCCGCCGACAAGATCGCCATTTTGGCCAGCCTTGCTTTCGGGGTGTCTGTGGAGCGGGCAGCCATCCCCTGCGAAGGGATCCGCGGCATCAGCCCCACCGACATTCGCTATGCCCGCGAGTGGGGCTACACCTTCAAGCTCTTGGCCATCGCCCAAAGGGCCAACTCTGGCGGGGAGGCAGCGAAGATGGCTTTGGATATCCGGGTTCACCCCACCCTTCTGCCCTCTACCCACCCCTTGGCCAACATCAACGGTGTGGACAATGCCGTCCTGGTGCAGGGGGATCCTTTGGGGCAGGTGGTGCTGTCGGGGCCGGGGGCGGGGCGGGGGCCGACTGCCAGTGCCGTTGTTGGCGATCTGCTGACCCTGATTGCCCACCGGCAAACGGGGGCTGATGCCCCCAATCCGCTGTGGGGATTCTCCTGCTTCCCCGCTGCCGCCTCTTTGATCCCTCTCTCGGAATTGGAGTCGGAGTTTTACGTGCGGGTGTTGGCTCAGGATCAGCCGGGGGTGATGGGGGCGATTGGCACCTGCTTCGGTCGCCACCGGGTTAGCCTGGAGAGCATTACCCAGAAGGAATGTCACCAAGAGCAGGCGGAGATCGTCATCCTCACCCACACCGTCCGCGAGGCCGATTGCCGGCAGGCGCTGGCCGAGATCCAACAACTGCCCCAGGTAGCCGGGATCCCCAGCCTATTTCGGGTGCTGCGCTAGCTGCGTAGACCCGCGAGCGGCTCAGAGCATAATTGTTTGACCCTTAGAGGATCGGAAAACCCGTTGGAACCCAAAAGATGAACCCTTCTGTTCGCGTTCGCGATAGCGGTGCGGAGCACTTTGGTAGGACGCAGTCCTTGCAGGCTGAGGTGGTGGTGGTGGGGGCGGGCATCAGCGGCCTAACGTTGGCCTTGCGATTACAACAGGGCTTATCCCCCAAGGATGAATCCACCCAGCCGCTGCTCCTGGCCGAGGCCAGCTCCCGCGTGGGGGGCTGTATCTCCACCCAATCCAAAGACAGCTATCGCTGGGAAGAGGGCCCCAACAGCTTTACCCCCGTCCCCGCCCTGCTTAACCTCATTGCCGAGGTGGGCTTGGCGGAGCACCTGGTGCTGGCCGATGCCAAGCTGCCCCGCTACATCTACTGGGAAAAAGAGCTGCTGCCGGTGCCCCTGAGCCCTTCTGCAGCCATTGGCTCGCGGCTGTTGAGCGTGGGCGGCAAGTTGCGGGCCTTGCGCGGCTTGTTGGGGTTTGTTGCGCCGCCGCCAGGCGGAGAGGAAACGGTGCGGCAATTCTTCCGGCGGCAACTGGGATCCGAGGTGGTGGAACGGCTGGTCGAACCTTTCACCTCAGGGGTGTATGCCGGGGATCCGGATCAGCTCAGCGCCTTGGCAGCCTTCCCCCGCATTGCCGGCTTGGAAGAACGCTACGGCAGCCTATTTGCCGGTGCTGTGCAGGCTTTGCGCAGCCGTTATCGCTACGCGACGCTCCCGCGAACCCGTCACCAGGACAGCGGCAACTCCCCTATCCAACCTCCTCCCAAGCGGGGCCAACTGGGTAACCTGCGGCAGGGGTTGCAGCAGCTACCTGAGGCGATTGCCCAGAAACTGGGCAGTGCGCTGCGGCTGGGCTGGCGGGCTGTGCATCTCAAGCGGGATGAGACGGGCTACCGGGTGGGCTTTGTCATACACGACAGCGGTGCAGAGCACAACGCCCCAGAAGAAATCCACTGGGTGGTGGCTCAACAGGTGGTGCTCACCCTCCCTGCCTACGCCGCTGCCACCCTCCTGCAGGATCTCAACCCCCAGGCCAGCCGGCTGCTGAGGGAAATCCCCTACCCGCCTGTGGCGGTGGTGGCTTTGGCCTATCCAGAAGAAGCCCTCCCCCAACCGCTGCGAGGGTTTGGCCATCTGATCCCTCGCTCTCAGGGCCTGCGCACCCTGGGCACCATCTGGGCCTCCTCCCTCTTCCCAGAGCGGGCTCCTCAGGGCTATCACTGCCTGATCAGCTTCATCGGGGGAGCTACCGATGCGGCTTTTGCCCGCCAGAAAGGGATCCCGCCCATTACGGCGCTCTCCCCTGACGAGCGGGCCCAAATCGTACATGCAGAACTCAGCCAGATCCTGCTCACCCGCCCTGTCGAGCCCATCCGCCTGGGAGAGCGCCTGTGGCCCCAAGCTATCCCGCAATACACGCTTGGCCACCGGCAGCGGATTGCCCAATTGCAGGCCAGCCTGGCCGACCAAACCCCAGGGGTGTGGGTGTGTGCCAACTACCTGGATGGCGTGGCCTTGGGAGATTGTGTGCGGCGGGCCGAGGCCCTAGCCCAGCAGATCCTGTCCGTCCGGCGTTAGCGGTGCGGTTCCCGTTCGCGTGTAGCAGCATAGAGTGCTGTAGACATAGCAGCATGAGCCATCCCTACACCAGCCTCCTGCTCATCCCCACCGGCATTGGTGCCCGCATCGGTGGTTTTGCCGGGGATGCCCTGCCTGTTGCCCGCACTCTGGCAGCAGCCGCAGAGCGGGTCATCACCCATCCCAACGTGTTAAACGGAGCCAGTTTGTTTTGGCCGATGGGGAACGTGTTGTACGTGGAAGGGTACGGCCTGGATCAGTTCTGTGCGGGGGTGTGGAATTTGCGGCCAGTGCGCCAAAACTGTGTTGGGGTGGTGCTGGATGCCGGGATCCCCCCCGATCTGCAACAACGCCACCTGCAGGTGATGCAGGCTGCTCAGGCCACCTTGGGGCTCAACATTGGCCCCTGGCGCTTGACCCGCCAACCCTTGGGCGTTTCCGTCGGCTTCTCCCCCTCAGGAGCCAGCCAGGGATCCCTAGCCCGGCCCGATGCTCTCTTGGAGACTGCCCAGGAGCTGGTTCGCCTGGGGGCAGAAGCCATTGCTGTGGTGGCCCGCTTTCCGGATGACTTGGACTTCAGCCAATACGAGCAAGGAATGGGGGTGGATCCCCTGGCCGGCGTCGAAGCCCTGATCAGCCACCTGGTGGTGCGGGAGTTGCGGATCCCTTGTGCCCACGCCCCCGCTTTCTACCCTGAGACTTTCCCCAAGCCGGTTCACCCCCGCGCTGCCGCAGAAGAGGTGGGGTTTACCTTCTTGCCTTCGGTTTTGGTGGGCCTCAGCTATGCTCCCCAATTTGTCAAGAGCGGGGATCCCGTCCAACCGGGTGACCTGACAGCAGAGCAGGTGGACAGCGTCATTGCCCCGGCCACTGCCTTTGGGGGGCCTGGCTTGCTGCACCTGGCCAGCCGTTATGGCTCCGCAACGCTGTCGCAACCCCACCACAATGCTCCGCCGCTGACGCGAACGGACGGAGTCCTTGCCCGTCCTCCGCTTTTCATTGCCGTCGAGGAAAACACCACCGTGATGCAGGTGCATCCCCGCCAGTTGGGGATCCCTCATGTATCGGTAACCTCCTATCTAGAGGCGATTGGAGTGGTGGTGGCCCACCGAGCAGGAGTGGCCTGGTCGTCGCTACGGCTCTCCCCCTCCCCCCCGGAAAAGCTGGGATCCCACACTTGCGCCGTTATTGCTACGCGACGCTGTTGCGTTCGTGACAGCGGTGCAGAGCACAATAGTGGGACAGAGTCCTTTCGCGATAGCGGGACGGAGTCCCAGTAGGCTACCGGTCGCGTTAGCGGGACGGAGTCCATGAGCAGATGGGAGCCGGCAGGGGATCCGCTGGGTTTAGGCCGGCAAACCACTCGGATAGGGCAGCCGGCAAGCAGAGGCCGGGGTTTCCCTCGATGTGCAGCCGCTCCAGTCGGGGCAGTTCTGCCAAAAAGGTCGGCAATTCTCCCGTGAACTGGTTACGTGCCAAGCGCAGATCCCGCAACTGACTCAGTTGGGCCAGTTCGGGGGGCAGGGATCCGCTGAGGCGATTGTCCGACAAGTAGAGGTTTTCCAGATGGTGCAGTTGCCCCAGTTGAGGGGGGATAGGCCCAGAGAGCTGATTGCGATCCAAAAACAGGCCCTTGAGAGAGCTCATCTGGCCCAGTTGGCCGGGAAGGGTGCTGCTGAGGCGGTTGTTTTGCAGGATGAGGTTTTCCAGATGGTGCAGTTGCCCCAGTTGGGGGGGAATAGGCCCAGAGAGCTGGTTGTGATCCAAAAACAGGCCGCGCAGGTTTCGCAACTGCCCCAGCTCGGCTGGAATGGAGCCGGAGAATTCGTTGTAATCGAGAAACAGGTTTTCCAACTGGCCGAGTTGCCCCAGCTCGGGCGGAATGGGGCCGGAAAGTTGGTTGTGGCTGAGGGACAAGGCTCGCAACCGGCGAAATTGGCCTATTTCGGGCGGCAGGGATCCGCTCAACCCCTGACGATCCAGCACCAGTTGGACAAGGCACTGATCCGAATCAAAAAGGGCCACCTCCTCTACCTTCACCTCCGGGCGGCCCAGAGCTGCCAAGATCTGCCGCAGCAAGAGGGGATCCCGACAAAGGGGAGCAGACCAGGCCCCCACCCCCCAGCTCAGCCAAACCCAGATTGCCAGCAGGCCCACCGCCCACCTCTTGTGCTGAGCCATTCCTCTCTGCTGCCTCATCCTTGCTCTCCAAAGAATCTTTGCCAAGGTAGCATCCTACTCTGTCCTGCCTCTGCCGGAGTTGTTGCTGTGCCTACGGTAGGGCAACGCTAACGCTGTCGCGACGAGGCTGCGAGCAGCAGGAGTAGAAAAGTTCTGTCTCGCTCCGTCCCGCTGGCGCGATAGGACTCCGTCCCGCTGGCGCGATAGGACTCCGTCCCGCTGGCGCGAGCAGTAGCCCAGGCGTCTCACTCTAGCCTGAAACGACTGCATATCACGTTCAAAATCAAAAGACTGGGATCCCTTGCCATTCCGGTCGGCTGTGGGCGTGAGCTGACTCACCACAAGTGCGGGGGGTAGGGAAGATCTTGCCGGGGTTGGCGATGTGCTGGGGATCAAGCACCTGCCGCACCCATTGCATGCTCTCCAAATCCGCAGGCGTAAACATTTCCGGCATGTAGCAGCGTTTGTCTGCCCCGATGCCATGTTCGCCGGAGATGCTGCCCCCCAGGCGCACGCAGAGCTTGAGGATTTCGCCCCCCAGTTTCTCCACCTGTTCCAGGGATCCCGGCACCGACTCGTCGTAGAGGATCAAGGGGTGCAGATTGCCGTCGCCAGCGTGAAACACATTGGCCACCGGATAACCGTACTCACGGCTGAGGCGCTCGATTTCCTTCAAGACAAAGGCTAGCTGGCTGCGGGGGATCACCCCATCCTGAACATAGTAGTTGGGGCTGAGCTTGCCCATGGCGGCAAATGCTGCCTTACGTCCTTTCCACACCCGCGCCCGCTCTTCCGGGTCGGATGCGACTTGCACCTGTCGCGCCCCATTTTTGAAGCACAGCGCCCTCACCTGTTGGCTGGCTTCTTCCACCTCCAGTTCCAGCCCATCCACCTCCACCAACAAAATGGCCGCCGCATCCCGCGGGTAGTAGCCCAACTGCACCACATCCTCCACGGCATTGATGCTGAAGTTGTCCATAATCTCCAGGCCGGCGGGGATGATCCCGGCAGCAATGATGTCGGAGACGGTGGATCCCGCCGCTTCCACACTGTCAAAGTCTGCCAGCAAAACCTGCACTTGAGCCGGGGCCTTGACCAAGCGCAGGGTAATCTCGGTGGCAATGCCCAGGGTGCCCTCGGATCCCACAAACAGCCCCACCCAGTCGTAGCCGGGCATCTCCGGGATCTTGCCTCCCCAGCGCACCACCTCCCCATCCGGCAGCACCACCGTCAGGCCGAGAATGTGGTTGGCTGTTACGCCGTACTTGAGGCAGTGGACACCGCCGGAGTTCTCCGCCACATTGCCGCCGATGGAGCAAACCGACTGGCTAGAGGGATCCGGCGCATAAAAGTAGCCTTGGGCGGCAACGGCCTGGGTAATCCAAGTGTTAATAACCCCCGGCTGCACCACCATGCAGCGGTTGTCCAGGTCGATTTCCAGGATCTGCTTCATCAGGGTGGTGGCGATGACGACGCTATTTTCCACCGGCAGGGCCCCCCCCGATAGCCCGGTACCGGATCCCCGCGCCACAAAAGGCACCCCGTAGCGGCTGCACAGCTTCACCACCTGCGCTACCTCTTCTGTTGTGCGGGGCAGCACCACCAGCGCCGGCCTTTGCCGGTAGCTGACCAGCCCATCGCATTCGTAAACCAGCAGCTCCTCTGGCTTGCTGATCACCCGCTTGGGATCCAGAATCTTTTTGAGCTCAGCCGTCAGCCTGATCCAGTCGAAGGTGAGGCCGGTCTGTAGAGGATGAGCAGAAGCGTTCGCGCTAGCGGTGCGGAGCACTTTCATGACAGTGGGCCCAGCAGGAGCTTTAGGAGGGATATTGTCACTATAGTCTTGCTGGCTCCAACAGATAGTCCATGCAGCCCAACTCCCCCAGCGCCGAACAAATCCTCAACCAAGTGCGGCAGCTCTACGAGCTCTACCCTTTCCCCCCGCAGCCCGTCGGCACTGTTCCCCCGCCAGGGTGGAATTGGCGCTGGAGTTGGCCCCAGGCCCATGCCTTTTGTACGGGATCCCATCCGGGTCGGCGCAAGGTGCGCATTCTGGATGCGGGCTGTGGCTCGGGAGTGGGAACAGAATACATTGCCCACCAAAACCCCAACGCAGAAATTTGGGCCTTTGATCTGAGCAGCCGCGCCCTGGAGATTGCCGAGGCCCGTTGTCGGGCTTCCCAGGCACCGCCGGTGCAGTTTCGCCAGCTCAACGTCTACGACATCGACCAACTGCCGGGGCAGTTTGACTTCATCAACTGCGTGGGCGTGCTCCACCACCTGCCCGATCCGCTAGCGGGGCTGCAGGCTTTGGCCGGCAAATTGGCTCCCGGCGGGCTCTTGCACCTGTTTGTGTATGGTGAGCTGGGCCGCCACGAAATCCGCCTCATGCAAAAGGCCATCCGCCTGCTGGTAACGGGTTCTGAACACCAGACCCTTGCCTCGGCGGAGCAATTGCAGAGGGGTCTCCAGGTGGGCCGCCGCCTTTTCGAGATCTTGCCGGAAACCAACCGCATCCAGCAGCAAGAACGGGCCCGCTGGGCCATCGAGAACGTGGACGACGAATGCTTCGCCGATATGTACCTGCACCCCCAGGAAGTGAATTACACCATCGAGACTCTGTTTGAATTAATCCGGGCTTCTGGACTGCAGTTTCTGCGCTTTTCCAACCCAGAGTTTTGGCGGCTGGAGCGGGTGTTGGGCCAGGACGAGGCCCTGCTGGCTCAGGCGGCTCAGCTGCCGGAACCGGAACGCTATCGCCTGATCGAGCTGCTGGATCCGGTGGTAGCCCACTACGAGCTGTTTCTCGGCAAGCCCCCCATCCGCTGCTGGGAATGGACAAGCCCGGAAAGTGTAGCATCAGCCATTGCCCACCTCAGCCCCTGTCTGGGCCTGTGGCCGGGGCGGAGCATTTTCAACTATGCTTACGAAGCCATCTCCCTGAGCGAAGAAGCCTTCGCCTTTCTCCAACAGGTGGACGGGATCCGCACCGTCCAAGAGATCCAGGCTGGCCTAGAGTGCCCCCTGAGCTTCGAGCAACTGCAACGCTTGCTGCGCTGGCAAGTGCTGCTGCTGGAGCCTCAAAACTCAGTCTGATACATTCACGCTGAACTCTCCTGAACATGGTTCAGGAAAGAAGCGATCGCATCCTGCCTATCTCTGAGCAG
>NZ_JANSIF010000037.1:0-31684 GCF_047461935.1 Synechococcus sp. R55.4
AATGACTTTTGCCAAACCGCCTAAAGCTCAGTAAATTCAGCAAAGTTCAGGGTTTTGGGGGTTAGAGGCATGCTCTCCAGCAGCGGCAGCCGCCGCGAAGGGAAGTTGAGGATATCTCTGTCAAGTTTTTCGGACTCGCAGCCGACCTGGCCGGCCTCAGCAATGTAGAAGCCGCTGTCATTGGACATGGAGAGGTAGAGGGCCCCTTCACCGAGATCAACAACCTGGACATCGAGCGGGATCCTCGCTTTCCCATTCGGGTCACGGTCCAGTTCTACAAAGCCACCGACAATGGCGTGGTCTCTGCTGAAGACATGGCCCAAATCCACCATCAAATTGCCCGCGTCTATCGAGAGGCCGACTATGTGGGCAGCTTGGTGCTTCAGCGGGACACAGGCCGACCTACGGAGTACGACCGTGATGCAGAGACAGAGCGCCCCTTTCCCTTTCCTGGGTGGCCCTAGTATCAGGGCCTACTGCGCATTCTTCCCACAACCTGCAAGCGAGGGGCAGCATCTTCTCGCCCTAGAGTTTCTCTACTACACTGACAACTGACCTGGTGCCAAGAGGAGGGGGTGTCGGCCCGATATCCTCGGCAAGGTCTGGGTCTGTAGAGGCGGTTGCCAAGGTCTCATTTCTTGAGGCCATGGTGCTTGTCTGTGCCAGCTCTTGCCCAAGGCAGTGGGGAGTTTTTCCTGCAACACTATGGCTGACGCAGTTCCCGTTCGGCGCTACGACCTGTTTGTGCAGGCTTCCCGGCTGCTGCAGCGCTACCGGCAGCTCACGCCGGAACTCCGTCCCATAGGGCTAGAGGTGGCTCTGGCCATCCAATATCACCGCGCTCAGGCCGGATCGGGATCCCTGCTGCCTTGGGTGGGATCCCCTCGCGGATTACCCTTGCAGCAAGTGGCCCAGCGCATTTGCGACCCGTTTTACAGCAAAACCCATCCTCTTTTGCCGACCCTACCCGAAACTGGCGAGCCTTTGGTGTGGCCTCTGTTCAACCAGGGGGAAAACGGTTTGATCCGGCCCCTGGCCCCGAGCAAAGTGGGCGGGAAACTGGCGGAACGGCGCTGGCTCAAAGCCTGCAACAGCCAGGAAGGGATCGGCTGTCATGCCTTGGCGGCCCACTTGTGGCAAGACGAGCGCTTTTTGGCCGAAGACCGGGATCTCTGTCCTTTCCGCCTTTATGATGGGCGCTACCCCTTGAGCGTGGATCAAGGGCGACAGACTTGCGGCTTTGACGATCACCCCTGTGGCTGGCAGCCGGGACACCCCAAAATGTTGCAGGTGGTAGGCAAGGGCAAACAGGCCGAGATCCTGCTCCCCCACTGGACGGATGACATGTGGGCGATGCTCATTCCCTCCCATCGTCCGCTGCCGATTTACCCGCTCTTGGTGATGCTTTACTTTGGCCAAGAAACTTTGCAAAAGGGGCGGAGCAGCCTCTCCATCGAGCAATTTCGTCTGGATTTTCAGTTTAGCCAGTCTCAACTGCGCCTGTTGTTCGACACCCACCCTGAGCACCCCTTGAATCGACACCTGCTTACCTGGGCTCAGCAGCCAGAGGTGGAGTGGGGATCCACAGAACTCTTGCCCCAGATGCCGCCCCTCCTGCATCAACCTGCTGGGGGCAAGGTGGTTTTGGATCCCGATGAGCCGCCCCAGTTCCGCAGCAGTGGGATCCCTCACAGCGCCGGGACAGACCCGCTGATGGCAGAACGCCGCCGTCGACGTCAGTTGGAGCGCAGCGAGCGCCACAACGAGATCTTGCACCAGTTTCGCCGCTGGTTCCGCCTGGCAGGATTGGAAGTCCGGGAGGATCAGCATACCTTTGACTTTTTGGCCGTGGCGGACGGGCATCTGCTTTTGGCCGAAGTGAAGCTCCTGCACCACAAGGATGCGGCAGAGGCTTTGCAGGAAGTGGTGGGACAGTTGCTCTACTATGAGCGCTTTGCCCTCGGCCCTTGGATCGAGCAGGGCTTTTCCGTCCAGAAGGCCGCCGTTTTCGATGGACCGCCGCCGGATCCCTATGTGCGATTTCTAGAAGACCTGGGCATTGCCACCTACTGGATCAACGAGCAGCAGATGATCGATGGGCCGGAAAACTCTTTGCGTCTGCTGCGCCAGATGGGGGTGCGGGTACGACCGGATCCCGAATTGGGGGATTAGGGGAAAAAGCCTGCCCATGTTCTCCCCTGAGTTTTGACTCAGGCGGGGGTAACTTCTTGTCTTCTTAAGCGTACCTTAGCTGCCCCTTTACTCAGATTCCTTCCTGAAGATGGTATCCATATAGTCCATATAGACGGTAAAAATACGGGATCCTTTGAAGTTTCGGGAGGAGTGAAGCAGATGTGGTCTAGGGTTACTTCGCGTCGTGTTGCCCAATCAATTGCGGTGCTAGTTTTTGGTTTGGTGCTTTTGGTTTCTCTGCAAGGGTTCGGCTCCAGAAGAACTCTTTTGCCAATACTTACACCTGTGCCAGCACCGACCCCGACTTCAACACCCACAGCCACGCCAACACCGACGCCCACGCCGGGAGGCTGTGATCCCAACGCCAACCTGATCCCAGTTGGCACTGTCCAGGGCACTGGCTTCACTTCCCCCCTGGTGAACCAAACAGTCACGGTTTCTGGAATCGTAGTAGGAGACTTTGAAAATGAGGGGGTGGCTGGCCAAACCTATCTCCAGGGCTACTACCTACAAGATGATGGTGACGGGAATCCCGCCACATCAGATGGCATCTTCGTTTTCAGTGGCACAGCTAATAACGTCAGGCTTGGGGATAGGGTTCAGGTGACCGGAACGGTTGCTGAGTTCCGCCAGCAAACCCAGCTCTCCAACGTCACCAGCTTTACTGTCTGTAGCTCTGACAATCCGTTGCCGGCCCCAGTGCAGATCTCTCTACCGCTGACTGCGGAGCAAAGGGAAGCTCTGGAAGGAATGCTGGTCACATTTGGAAATCAGCCCCTGTTTGTAACCGACTCCTTCTTGCTGGGACGCCACGGGGAGCTGAGTGTGGCCACAGAGCGGTTGTTCACTCCTACGCAAATTGCGGCTCCCAGCCAGGCAGCTGCCATTCAAGCGGAAAACGACCGAAAGCGGATTCGCATTGATGACCGGCTGCTCACCCAAAACCCAGATCCGGTTATCTACCCCACTCCGGGTGGCCTGAGCGCGGCTAACACTGTGCGCGGCGGCGATCGCGTCAGCAACATCACCGGGATCATGACCCAGTTGCGAGGCCGGAATGTCAGTGGCGATGTGGATGCGACCATCGACTACCGTATCCACCCCAATGATCCCAACAACTTGCCCAGGTTTACAGCCACCAACCCTCGCCCGCAAAACCCACCCTCAGTAGGGGGCTCCCTGAGGGTAGCTAGCTTTAACCTGTTCAACTACTTCAACACCTTCGGCAACGCCTGCTTCCCCAATAACTCCTCCTGTCGGGGAGCCAGCAACGCCACCGAGTTCACCCGCCAGCGGGATAAGCTCATCGAGGCTATTCGCCGCATGGATGCCGATATCGTAGGCCTCAACGAGTTAGAAAACGATGGATACGGTTCGAATAGTTCCATTCAGGATTTGGTGAACGGGCTCAACCAGGTCATGGGGGCAGGAACCTACGCCTTTGTGAATGTTGGAGTGCCCAACCTGGGCGGCGATGCCATCACCAACGGCTTTATCTACAAGCCAGCTACGGTTGAAATTGCCCCCGGCACTAACCCGGCCTTCCTGGACACAGGGGAATTCACCCAAGGCCCCGGACGCTTCCATCGTCCTCCTCTGGCTGTAACCTTCCGGCAGCGGAGCAACAACGCCACCTTCACTGTTGTGGTCAACCACTTCAAGTCCAAGGGTTCTCCCTGCGATCCTATTGACAACGATCCCTTCCAAGGCAATTGCAACGGCAACCGCACCCGGGCCGCTCAGCAACTCTTGAGCTGGCTCGCCACCAATCCAACTGGCTCCACCGATCCGGATGTGTTGATTATGGGGGATCTCAACTCCTACGCTATGGAGGATCCGATCAAAACTCTGGAGGCGGGCGGGTTCATCAACCTCAATGGCTCCAACAGCTACTCCTTTAGCTTCCAAGGACAGTGGGGATCTCTGGATCATGCCCTGGCCAACAGCAGTCTGAGACCCCAAGTTACAGGCTCAGCTAAGTGGCACATCAACGCTGATGAGCCCGTGAGCTTGGACTACACCCTGAGCTTCAAGAGTCCCTCTCAGCAGAGCCTCTTCTACGCCAGCGATCCCTTCCGCTCTTCCGACCACGATCCGGTGCTCGTTGGCTTGAACCTGACTCCGGCCCCAACACCGACGCCGACGCCCACACCGACACCAACTCCTCCTTCCGTTAACCTGCCTTTGACTGAAGGCTTTGATAACTGCAACCCTGCTCCAGCCGGCTGGCAGATTGTGGATGTGGACGGCGACACCAGTCGTTCCTGGCGTTGTGTCAACTCCCTTGCCGAGGCCAACGCTTTCAACGGTCAGCAACCGGGTAATGACTGGCTGATCACTCCTCCTCTGAACCTGGCTTCCGTCAGCAACCCAGTTCTGACCTTCCGCAATCAGAGTTCTTTTAGCGATAACGGCCTTCCTCCTTCGCAACAACTAAGCGTTCTTTACTCCACCAACTACAGCGGTGCAGGCACTCCAGCGGCAGTGAATGCAGCCACTTGGACTGCTCTGACGATTCCCACTCTCTCTACGGGCAGCTTCGTCGACTCCGGCCCGATTTCTCTGGCTGGGATCCAGCCTTCCAACCGTGTTTACATTGCCTTCCGCTATCGCTCTTCTGGTACAGCTTCCGGCTCGGCCACTCGCTGGCGGGTGGATAGTGTCAACATCTCCGGGAACTAGGTGTGGGATCCTAGTGCCAACCTGAGTTTGATTGGCAGTGGCTGGGAAAGTGGATCTGCTTCCTCAGCCGTAACGCTCTCCTATGTGGTCTTGGCCGGGATCCACCGTTGCTCAGCGGGTTTCGAGCAGAGGGATTGACTTTTGGAGCACGGACTAAAGGGAGAGGAGCCGGGGGTGGTTGCCTTTGGCGGCACGGAGCGCTTAAGACACTTCGGGAGAAAAATGGTTGAGGATCCGGGGGGATTGCAATGTCCTCGTCTCAATCGAAATGACCTCATTATGGGATCCCCACCTGGGCGCAGATTTGCCCCTGTCGGTCGAACAACGTCACCGCCAACAGCAGGGATCGACCGGCATACTTTTGCACATAGCCTGTGGCTCGCTCCAGGATTTGGCGAGCCAACTCCTGCATCACGGGTGCTGCCCAGCCAAGGCCATCCAGATGGTGCACCGCTGCCTCTACTGTCCGCAACTCCAGCACTTGCCGTGCCTGTTCTGCCGTTCCCCCACGCCGGATCAGGGCTGCCGCCAGAATTTCCAAGCGGGCATCGGCCACGTGGCTGGAAGTGGTGAAGATCCCCCCTGCCAGCTTGATCAGCTTGCCGTGGTAGCCGATCAAATGAATGGACTCCGCCCCCCGCAGCGCCGCTTCCACCAGCAACGGCCCTATCCAATTGGCTACTCGCAGGATCTGGTCTTCCGGGATCCCTTGCCCCAGCGCCACCTGCTGCCCATGGCTGCCCACGCAAAAGATCAAATGCTTGTGCCGCTCCAACTTTTGTTGCAGCTCTTGGCGGGCTTGCTCTAAGCTCTCAACACTTGAGGAAGGCTCCACCTCCGCCCGCGTTCCCAACAGGGCCAGCCCTTCCAGCACCCCAAAAGCGGCATTGGAGGTGCGCTCCGCCAGCAGCTTTCCTTCAGGCAAGATAATGCGAACCCGCAACCGGCAATCGGGGGGGATCCCGGGCAAAAGATTGATCTCAAACAAACGGCGGGCATAGGCATAAATGGCCGGGCTGCCATCGGTGCGTCGCCCCAGCCCTTCCCCGGCTTCCAAGATCAAGGGGGAATCCTCGGGATCCCTCTCCTCCAACCTCACCCAAGCCCAGACCGGTGTGTCGCGGGTGAGATCCAGGTGGGGGCCGGGATCCGAGCGGGTAATGGCCAGAGCTGTTGTCTTCTCCAAGGCAGCTACCTGCTCCACCGGGATCCGGATCCAAGCCTCAAGGGACTGGGGCTCAGCCTGCACCGCAATCGCCAAGCGCCCCCCTTCCTTCTCCAAAGGGATCCCCAGAAGGTGGTGAAGAGCAGCTCTGGCCGAAGCAACGGCGAAAACCGGCAAGGTATAGCCCCGCGGTCGGGATCCCTGAACAGCATCCTGCATCTGCACAGCTTTTTGCTTCGGAAATGGATGACCGGAAAACCAAAATCTCCGGAAAATGCACACCTCAATTGTGGCTTGTGAGAGAACCCAGGAGTTTCGGGGAACACCTCCCGGAAGCAATCGTTAAATGATCTGGGGGAAGAAGAGGGGATCCGAAATTTGCCTTTTTCAATGAAGGTAGTCGAAAACTGGGGCAGCTATGAGCGAAGCAGTGCAGCACTACCTTGAGCGTCTGGAGTCGCAAATACAGGAGCTAAAAGCTGCCATCGAGCGGATGCCCGAGCAGGTGGTGGCCGTTCTCCTGGCTACCCAGGAAGCCAAAAAAAACACCCCCACCCCCTCCCGTTACAGCGTTCTAATCTCAGACTTGGTGGAAGATGGCAGCCACAACTTCCTGCTGGATGATGAACCCACCGTGGTGAGCAACCGCAGCATGGGGCATGAGCTGGCCCCCGAAGCCCAAATACAGCGCCTGAGTGCCCAGTTAACCGCTGCCTACAACCGCATTGCCGCCCTTGAGGAGCAGCTCTTGGCCCAGCGCTTGCAACACTAGACTAAACCACTAAACTGACACTCATCTAGCAAGGCTTCAGCGGGGGGCAGCAGAGGGCTTGCCTTTGCGTTGCACATCCTGCATCTGGAAGCCGTGTTTGCGCAGCTCTTGATCCAGCACCAGCTCGTTTTCCACGTGATCCACAAACAACACGCCGTTGAGGTGGTCGATTTCGTGTTGGATCACCCGCGCCAGCAAATCGTCCGCTCGAAGGGTGCGGGGCCGCCCCGTTTCATCCTTAAACGAAACCACAATCCCTTCTGGGCGCACGACCTCGCAAAACACCCCCGGAATGCTTAGACAACCCTCCTGCCCGGCAACGGCCTCGCCAATGTACTCCCGGATCTCCGGGTTGATCAGCACCAGCGGTGGCACCTCCGGCTTGTCGGGATAAAGATCCACCACAATCATGCGCTTGGGAATGCCAACCTGCGGAGCCGCCAGACCAATCCCATCAAAGCTGTACATGGTCTGCAGCATGTCCCGGGCAAGCTGGCGGATCTCGTCGTTGACCTGGCTGATGCGCTTGGCCGGCTGCCGCAGCACCTTGTCCCCCATGCGATAAATGTGCAGGGGCGGATGCTTCAGCTTCACTTTGGGAACAGCAACAGAAAGGGTAGCCACCATCTGGCAGATCTCACAGAATAACAGCAGGTATCAGGCCTGGATCCCTATTTTACATTCAGTCCCAGTTGCGCCGAAACCACTGTTGCCTAACTCTCTTCTCCTTTTTGATTTTGAAGAGGGGGTAGGGACCTGTTTGGGATGATCATGGCTCAGGGTTGCCGTCGCCAGCCTCTGGAAGTCGTTGGGCCTGTTGGTCAATTCCCTGCTTAAAGCCCAAGGCCACCAAAATATTGGAGAGGGTGAGAAAAGCCTCTGCCCCTCCATGCAAGGGATCCACATTGGCCAGGGAAGTGCCGTAGTGCATCTGAGCGTACAGCCCTGCCGGGATGCTGACGGCCACAAAAAGCAACAACAGCCAAAATCCAACCAAAGCCAAACGTGGGATCCGGCGCAGCCGCGACAGAAAGAATAAAAAGACCAAGTAAGGGAACAGAGAGAGGGCAAATAAACTGTTCATCGCCTAGTCGGGATCCCCCTTCTGTGCAGGCTCATCCACCCTTTCAGCCCGCCAAATGCGGTAGGCAGCCCAAGCCAGGGTACAGTTGCCCAGCAAGGTCAAGCTGGCCTGTGCAGTCACCACCCAGTCCAACTTGGGGTCGTTGTCAAACCAGTGCCAGGTGATCGCGCACATCGCCCCTAACAAAGCAGGCAGCATCGCCCAGCTTAGACCTCGCCATTCGGGCCGGCCCACTCGCTCCCCAAATTGCCACACGAGAACAACAGCAGCGATCCACTCCAAAACACTGGCAACGTGAATCCACCAGGTGGGAAGTGAAAGGGCGTGCATCAGGCGCTGAGGGAATGACGCAGCAGTTGGCGGTAAGTGGCCTCCTGCAGCAGCATTTGCTTGTGCAGTTTGACCAAAATGTCTTTGGCCTGCTCGGGGCTCATGCGAGAAACCAAAGTCTCGAAAGCCCGCTGGCGAAATTGCTGCTCCAAAGAGAGCTCTAGCGTTTCATCCATCATTATCACCTCAGGGTGCTCAGGTAGAGAGGTCTGCAAAGAGTTCCAACAGCGCAGATCTGGCCAGGTAGTGCAAGCAGGATAATACATATCTTAACAAATCGCAACAACGTGACAAGATGCCGGATCTCGGTGGTGTCTGAGGGTCTGAAGAGGTTTGGCCGAGGCGAGAGCAGAGGCATTCAACCCAATGGCAGAAAAAGCACAGGCCCGTCAAGTTTGACGAAAGCGCATTTTGGATGGGGAAGTGGGAAGATTCTCCGGCAGGGATCCCTTTACATCCCGTCATGTTCGGCGATTCGGCAGGGCTCCATGATAGAAGTGAAGTACTCTGGAGCTTTGTTGCCACCCTTGCTGATTGGTGACTTACTTTGCTTGAATTGCCATGACCATTTTTGTGGGGAACCTAAACTATAAAGCCTCAACAGAAGAACTGAAAGCTTTCTTCCAGCAGAGGTGGAACGTTAAGTCGGTTACAATCCCGATAGACCGAGAAACCGGGCAGACACGAGGCTTCGCGTTTGTGGATCTGGCAACCGAAGCTGAGGAGGACGAAGCCATCGAGAGCGCGAACGGGCAGGAATTCATGGGCCGGCCTCTGCGTTTGGATCGAGCCAGGCCCCGCCGCCAAGCCTAAGCAAAGATTGTTCAACCCTGGGTTTGCCATTCTGGACAACCAAAGGACTCCGTCCCGCTAACGCGAACGGCAAGGTTTATCCCAACAGATGGGAGAGCTGCAAAGTCTCCAAGAGCGCCCAAGATGGTAAGGTTGCTACATCTTTCCGACATTCATCTGGGCAGTGGTCTTGCCTACGGCCACATTAACCCGGCCACCGGGCTGAATACCCGTTTGGAAGATTTTGTAGCTTCTTTGCGCTTGTGCATTGACCATGCTCTCAACCAAGCGGTGGATCTGGTGTTGTTTGGGGGCGATGCTTTCCCCGATGCGACACCCCCCCCTCTCCATCAAGAGCTTTTTGCCCAACAGTTTCGCCGCCTGGCCGATGCAGGGATCCCAACCGTCCTGTTGGTGGGCAACCACGATCAGTACGGGCAGGGACAGGGAGGCAACAGCCTGGCTATCTACCGCGCTTTGGGGGTCTCAGGCTTTATTGTGGGGGACAGACTGGAAACTCATCGGATCGAAACTCGCGGTGGCCCGGTGCAGGTGACCACTTTACCTTGGCTGAGTCGCTCTGCTCTACTCGCCCAACAGGAAAGCTTGGCGCTTGAAGGGGAAATCCTCGCGCATCAGCTCCTGCAGCGCCTCCGCCTAGCCCTAGAAGGGGAGATCCGCACCCTGCAGCCAGGGATCCCGGCGATTTTGTTGGCTCACGTCATGGTGGAGACAGCCCGCTACGGAGCAGAACGCCATCTTTCGGTGGGCAGAGGATTTACGGTGCCCCTTTCGCTGCTGGCTCGGCCTGCCTATCAATATGTTGCCTTGGGGCATGTACACCGTCACCAGGTGCTGTGTCGGGATCCCTTGATGCTCTATCCCGGCAGCATTGAGCGGGTGGATTTTGGCGAAGAAAAAGAGGAAAAAGGCTGTGTGCTGGTGGAAGTCACCCCTACGGGGGCCAGCTATGAATTTTTGCCCCTGCCAACCCGTACCTTTCACACCATTCGCCTGGATCTGAGCGCAGATCCACCCCAGCAGGCGCAGTCCAAGCTGCTGGCCGCCATCGCCAAGGCCCCCGTGGCCGGCTCCATCCTGCGGTTGATCTACCGCATACGGCCCGACCAGCTAGAGTGCATTGATGAGCGGGCTCTGCACAACGCTCTTGCCCCTGCTTTTAGCTACACCATCGCCCCAGAAGTGGTCAGCCCCAGCCGCATCCGTCTGCCGGGATGGGATCCCAGCCGACTTGAGCCCCTGACGGCTCTGGAGCAGTATCTGGCCGACCGCAGCGATCTGGCCCCCTTGCACAACGATTTGCTGGCCGCGGCCCGTCAGTTGTTGGAGGAATATGTGGATCCTTTACAAGACTGGGCCCCCAACTGGGAGGAGCTGGGATCTTCAAGCCTTGCCCCAGTGGAAGAGGAGCAGTTGCCTTTGTTTTGATTGGTTTTGAGATGCTCCCTTTGTCGCCTCAGGGTTCGTAGGGGTGGGGATGGGGGATCCCTGTAGAAGAAATCAGGACAGGAGTGCTTGCCAAAGCTGCGGGCTCCTCAAGCTTCAAGTGATCTAAATCACTTCGAAATGGCAAAAAGCAACACAAACTGGGGATTGGGTTGAAGACGTTGGCAACGACGGCATCAGCTCACTCACAGGGAACTGACTCAGACTGGTAGACCTCACACTGCCAGTCTTTTTTTGTTTGAGGTTTAGGTATTGTGAAGCTGCAGCAAGCAGGGGATCCCTTTCATAATCATTCACAAGATTCTTATCTTTATCTCCATAGAGGTCTGTTATCAAAAGACAAATAACCATCTGTTCTCGGCAAAGGCTACCAATTTGGTAAGTAGCCGTCAAGTGTGCCGAGTGTATAGAAGGTTGGTTCTTGGAGCATTTATTTTCTTGCAACAAGGGGTAATCTGTAGGAACGGCATACCTTGAGGAAGTAGGTTCTATGAACAGCATACTTTGGTTTCTCCTAATCGGAGCCCTAGCAGGTTGGCTGGCAGGAAATATCCGACGCGGCTATGGCTTTGGCTTGATAGGCAACATAATTGTTGGTGTTTGCGGGGCATTTTTTGGAGGATTCCTCTTCGATTTACTTGGCCTGTCGGCTACGGGCTTGTTGGGAAGCTTGTTGATGGCCACGATTGGGGCTTTGGTTTTGTTGGCGTTAATTGGCTTCGTTCGTCGGGCTTGATCTTTAAACTGCTCGCAAGAGTTTGCGTTTTCGTTGCAATCTTGATTGAACATTTACCGGAGAAGGAGAATTTTTATGAGCATTCGTGTTCTTTCGGCAGCGATGATTGGCTTAGCCATCCCCAGCATGGGTCTGTTGACAATGCCATCTGCTTCTGCCCAGCACTTGTTTGATTTGGGAGTGCGCCAACTGCAGCCGGGCACCATCATTCCCGTCCAGAGCTTCAAGGGAGAAGAGCCCCAGTACTTCAGTCCCAACAGCACCCACCCACTTACCCTGCGGGTAGCCCAGGACATCTACAACGGCAGTGGCCAATTGGCGATTCCAGCAGGCAGCGAGGTGCGAGGCAGCTTGCGACCGACTCAGGGAGGGGCCAGGTTCTTCGGCACAGCTTTGATTGCCAATGGGCGACTTTACTCGGTGCAGATGTCTTCTGATTTGATCCACTGATTTGATCCACACTGAGAAAGACCCGCGCCACTATTCTGCCGAAGCGATTGCTCAAGATGCAGCCATTGGTGCTGTGGGGGGTACGGTGCTGGGCTTGCTCACAGGAGGCGTTTCTGCTTTAGGGGTTATTGGCGGAGCTGGAGCCGGAGTGGCGGTGGGCAATATCACGGCACCTCAAGTCGTGGTGTTGCGCCCTAACCAAACGATTAACTTGGCTTTGGACAGTCCGGTGCGTCTGTGATCGACAAATTTTTGATCTGGTTTTGATTTGGTTTGATCTGGAAGCAAAAAGGATCCCGGTTTTAGGCCGGGATCCCTGTTTGGTTTTAGGGATTTTTTCGAGGAACACCACCTTCAGTGCAAGTAGGTGTAGGCCCGCAGATTGTCTTCAAAGTGCTGCTGCAAGGCGCGGGCTTGATCCAGCGTGATCTGCCCTCGCTGCAGGGCGGTCTCGGTGGCGTGGTGGAGGGTCTCCACCAGATCTTCGCTGTTGTACTGCACCCAGCTCAGCACCTCGCCGATGGTGTCCCCCTTGATGACTTGGGAAACGTGGTAGCCGCCGGGGCGGGAGCGAATATGCACCGCGTTGGTATCGCCAAACAGGTTGTGCAGATCTCCGAGAATCTCCTGGTAAGCGCCCCCCAGAAACACCCCCAGCAGGTAGGGATGTCCGTTGGGGTCGTGCAGCGGCAAGACCGAGGTGATCTGCCCATCTTCGCCAAAGAAGCGGTTGATCTTGCCGTCGCTGTCGCAGGTGAGATCGGCCAGGGTGGCCCATTGGCGTGGCTCCTCATCCAGACGATGAATCGGCATGATGGGGAAGACCTGGTCGATGGCCCAGCTATCCGGCAGGGATTGGAATAGAGAGAAATTGCCGTAGTAGATGCTGGCCAGCATCTCGTCCAGATCCAGGAGATCCACTGCCACGGGGTGCCCTGCTTGGTGCTGCTCGTAGGCCAAGGTGCAGATCTTGTCGGAGCAGTTCCAGAACAGCCGCTCCACTTCAGCTCGCTCCTGCAAGCTGAGGGATCCCTCAGTGAACTGGCGCAGGGCGGCCTCCTTCAGCTCCTGACAACGGCGGTAATTGACCACCAGAGTATCGGGCTGGATTTGGTAGTAAAGCTGGTTTAGCTTCTGGATCACCTCCGCATCGGAAGTGAGCTGGGTGGGCATCGGGTAGGGGCTGGCAGCGTTGACATCTTGCACGTCAAACACCAGCACCGACTGGTGGGACATCAGGGCGCGTCCGCTTTCGGTCACCAGTACCGGCGGCTGGATCCCGTGGGGTTCCAGGGCGGTGAGCACGGTCTGCACCACGGTGGCGGCGTAGTCCTCCATGCTGTAGCTCTGGGAAAAAGGATTGGGGGACTGGGATCCGTCGTAATCAACCCCCAAGCCGCCGCCGATATCCAGGTAGCCCATGGGGGCCCCCAGCTTGGTGAGTTCGATGTAGATTTGGCTGGCTTCCCGCACGGCTCGTCCATGCACGCTCACCATCGAGATCTGGGAGCCGATGTGGTAGTGCAACAGGCGTAGACAATGCAGCTTGCCCGCTTCCCGCAGCCGTTCCACCACTTGCAAAATCTCGGTGGCCGTGAGGCCGAACTTAGCCCGATCCCCAGCCGAGGTGCCCCAGCGTCCACTGCCCTGGGCGGAGAGCTTGGCCCGTACCCCCAAGATGGGGTCAATGCCCAGTTGGTCGGCAGCCTGCAGCGCCAGCTCCAGCTCTTGCAGCCGCTCCAAAACGATGATGGGTGTGCGCCCCAGCCGCTGGGCCAAGAGAGCCGTCTCCATAAAATCCCGGTCTTTGTAGCCGTTGCAGATCAGCAAAGCCCCGGGAGTATCCAGCAAAGCTAGGGCAATCAACAGCTCCGGCTTGGATCCCGCCTCCAGGCCAAAGTGGTAGGCGCGACCGTGCTTCACCACTTCTTCTACCAGGTGGCGCTGCTGGTTCACCTTGACGGGATAGACCCCTCGATACACGTTGGGGTAGCCAAAGCGCTGGATGGCCTGCTGAAAGCTCTCGCAAATTTGCCGCATGCGGTCGGCCACGATCTCGGGAAAGCGAATCAAGAGGGGCAACTGCAAACCCCGTGCCACCAGATCCATCACCAAGTGGTACAGGTCAATGCCCGGTTCCTGCTGCTGTAAGCCCTGTGGGGTCACCTCCACATGACCGGCGGCGTTGATACGGAAGTAGGGATCCCCCCAACCTGAGATGCGATAGAGCTTTTCGCTGTCTCGCAGTGTCCAGGGAGAACGAGTCAAAGTCGGCATAGTAGTCCCCCAGATACCGAGATGTGAACAGCGCAGGATTTCTGCACAGAATCCACAATATATTGCCTTATTCCAGAATATGTCAAGATTTTTCTGGTGCGGGGGGACTCAGGCCCAAAAACCGCTAAGCCTTGCCAGACAAGGCTTTGGCTTGGGGATCTCTGTGCAACTGCCGCAGAACTCAGCTCGCTCAATCTCTTGTTTGCGCTGTTTTTCTTTGTTTTTCTCTTGAATTCTCCATTTTCTGTCTTTCCTTTCTGGACTTGGGTTGGATCCTGAGTTTTGCTGGGAAGCGTAGCGAGGAATACGGGGATGGCGCAGAGGGAAAGACAGCCACCTGGGGAAAGTGGGCCACGCACGGGATCCCAAGAGCTCTCGCCGGCAACCCTTGACAGGGCCCCGCAGGCAAGACAAGGATCGGGGCGGTGACCTCGGAGAACCTGAACCATGGCTCAACTGCCCCGCTTCCGTCGCCGAGAAGTGTTGCTTTCTTTATTGGCCACCGGCGCTACCTTGAGCGCCTGCCAAAGGGGATCCCGTTCTGACCAACCCAGCGGCAGGGATCCCGTTCCTGCCTCCGGCAGCCAGTCCTCCGACAAAGTTTTGCTGATCAACGGGGCCGGGTCCACCTTTCCGGCTCCTCTTTACTTGCGCTGGTTTTCCGATTACCGCCAGGTGGATCCCAAGGTGGAGATCAATTTCCAACCGGTGGGCAGCGCCGCTGGGATCCGGCAATTTATTGACCAGACAGTGGACTTTGCCGCCAGTGATGTGGCCATGACCGATGCCGAGATCGCCGAGGTGAAGCGGGGTGTGGTCATGATCCCGATGACCGCAGGCAGCATTGCCGTAGGCTACAACCTGCCGGGGATCCCTTCTGGACTCAAGCTGTCTCGACCCGTTTTGGTGAAGATCTTTCGCGGCCAAATCGACCAGTGGCGGGATCCGGAGATCCTGGCCCTGAACCCGGAGCTAACCATTCCCGATCTGCCCATCACCGTCTGCTACCGCTCCGATGGCAGCGGCACCACCGATACCTTTACCCGCCACCTGGCGGCCATCGATCCGGCTTGGGCCTCGGAAGTCGGTGCTGGCATGTCGCTGGAGTGGCCGGTGGGCATTGGGGTAAAGGGCAACGAGGGCATGAGCGCCCAAATGCTCCTCAGCGAAGGGGTGATCGGCTACGTGGAGTCGGTCTATGCCCGCGAGCTGGATCTGTCGGTGGCAGCTCTGGAGAACCGCCGCGGCGAGTTCATTCTCCCCTCCCCGGAAGCCTCGGCCCTGGCCTTGAGCGAAATTGAGCTGCCGGAAAACCTGCGGGCTTTTGTGCCGGATCCCGCTGGCCCTGGAGCGTATCCCATCGTCACCTACACCTGGATCCTGACCTACCGCCGGTACTCGGATCCCGCCATGGCCGCCGCCCTGCAAGCTGTGCTCCGCTGGGCCCTTACCGAAGGACAAGCCCTGGCCGAGGAGATGGGCTACCTGCCCCTGGCCGCAACCGTTGTGAACCGCGGCCTGGAGGCGCTGCAGCTTATCCAGAGTTAGCCTGGCAGCAGTCCCCCAAGAGTTGCCAATAGCTGCCAACCCAGGCCATACCCCAAGCGGCACCGAAAGCAAGGCTGCTGCAGGTACGGAGATCCGTAACCGGTCTGCCCTTCAGCCCCGAGAAATGGGCGGCATTCTCGCCCTGGCCTCGCCAACCAGCTGGTTAGGATCGACCCAGGAAGTGACCAAGCATCTGCCGGATTTTCACAGATTGGCTGCCCAAGCTACTTCACACAGGCTGGCGGCGGTAACCGAAGCAATGTACTCAAGAAGAGGAGAATAAGGAGCCGATGGGAAAAGTTGTAGGAATTGACCTGGGCACAACCAACTCGGTTGTCGCCGTAATGGAGGGGGGTGTCCCCACCGTCATCGCCAATGCTGAGGGTACTCGCACCACACCCTCGGTGGTCGCCTTCACCAAAGATGGAGAGCGCCTGGTGGGCCAAATGGCCCGCCGCCAAGCGGTGCTCAACCCGGAAAACACGTTTTACTCGGTTAAGCGGTTCATCGGTCGTAGGTACGATGAGCTGAATGCCGACTCCAAGCGGGTCTCCTACCAGGTACGGCGGGATGAGCGGGGCAATGTCAAGTTATACGCCCCCCGCCTGAACAAGGAATTTGCGCCGGAAGAGATTTCGGCCATGGTGCTGCGCAAGCTAGCGGATGATGCCAGCCGCTACCTGGGCCAGCCGGTCACCCAAGCGGTGATCACGGTTCCCGCTTACTTTAACGACTCGCAGCGGCAGGCCACCAAAGATGCGGGCCGCATTGCCGGTTTGGAAGTGCTGCGCATCATCAACGAGCCGACAGCAGCCTCTTTGGCCTACGGCTTGGACAAGCGCAACAACGAGACCATCCTCGTCTTCGACCTGGGCGGTGGCACTTTCGATGTGTCCATCTTGGAAGTGGGGGATGGCGTTTTCGAGGTGAAATCCACCAGCGGCGACACGCAGTTGGGCGGCGATGACTTCGACAAGAAGATCGTCGATTGGATGGCCGAGCAGTTTAAGCAAATGGAAGGGATCGACCTGCGGCAAGACCGGCAGGCGCTGCAACGGCTAACGGAAGCTGCGGAAAAAGCCAAGATCGAGCTGTCCAGCGTTTCCGAAACCACCATCAACCTGCCCTTCATCACTGCCACTGCCGATGGGCCCAAACACCTGGAGCTGAAGCTCTCCCGCGCTCAATTTGAACACCTCTGTGCCGACCTGCTGGAGCGCTGCAAGGGGCCGGTGGAACAAGCCCTGCGGGATGCCAAGCTCACCAAGGCCGACATCAACGAAGTGGTGCTGGTGGGGGGATCCACCCGCATTCCGGCGGTGCAGCGGCTGGTGAGGGAGCTGCTGGGCAAAGAACCCAACCAAAGTGTCAACCCCGATGAGGTGGTGGCGGTTGGGGCGGCCATCCAAGCGGGTGTGCTGGCGGGCGAAGTCAAAGACGTGCTGCTGCTGGATGTCACCCCCTTGTCCTTGGGGGTGGAAACCCTGGGCGGCGTGGCCACCAAGCTGATCCCGCGCAACACCACCATCCCCACCCGCAAGTCGGAGATCTTCTCCACTGCCGAAGATGGGCAGACCTCCGTGGAAATCCACGTGGTGCAAGGGGAGCGAGAGCTGGCCCGCGACAACAAATCTCTGGGCCGCTTCAAGCTGGACGGGATCCCGCCGGCCCCCCGCGGTGTGCCGCAGATCGAGGTCACCTTCGACATCGACGCCAACGGCATCCTCAAGGTGACGGCCAAAGACAAAGGCAGCGGCAAAGAGCAGAGCATCTCCATCACCGGCGCCTCTACTTTGGACAGCAAAGAGGTGGAGCGCATGATTGCTGAGGCAGAAAAATACGCTGCCGAAGACCGGGCCCGCCGGGAGAAAATTGAGCGCCGCAACAAGGCCGACTCGCTGGCCTACCAAGCCGAGCGGCAGTTGAAGGAGTTGGGCGACAAGATCTCCTCCAGCAAACGCAGCCAAATCGAGACTCTGGTGCGAGAACTGCGGGAGGCCATCCAGCGGGAGGACGACAGCGCCATCCAGAGCAAAGAGCGGGAGCTGCAAGAGGCTCTCTACGCCATGAGCAGCGAGCTGTATCAACAGCCGGGGGCCTCCTCTGGCCCCACTCCCGGCTCAGGGAAAACCTCCGGCGGCAGCGATGATGTGATCGATGCCGACTTCACCGAGAGCAAGTGACTGCTCAGGGATCCCTCCGTGGGCCGCGGGCCCAGGGCGGATCCCGCCCTTACTTGTAGCGCCGATAATGAGGAGGGACGGGATGGGCGATGGCGTCTAGCCCGCCTCCTCATTTTCTTCAGTAGGTCGGAGGGAAGGAGCCCTTGCCGGGGACGCCTAGCCTCGTGGTTTTCTGCCCACTCTCAGCGATTTGCCTGCGGACGCCTCCATGCAAAACTTTAAGGACTACTACAAGATTTTGGGGGTCAGCAAAACGGCCACTGCCGATGAGGTGAAACAAGCCTATCGGCGCCTAGCCCGCAAGTATCACCCAGATGTCAACCCCAACGACAAAGCGGCTGAAGAGAAATTCAAAGACATTAACGAAGCCTACGAAGTTCTCTCGGATCCCAGCAAGCGCAGGCAATACGACCAATTTGGCCAATACTATCAGCAGGGCGGGTTTCGCTCCAGCCGCGATGCCTACACCTACAGCAGCAGCCCCTTCAGCCAAGACTTTGGGGGGAGCGGATTTGGGGGGAGTGGCGTCGATTTCAGCCAATTTGATGATTTTCAAGACTTCATCGATCAACTGCTGGGCCGGGTGCGCAGCCAAACCACAGACCGCAGCAGCGGATTTTCGGGATCCACTGGCAACACCAGTTACGATGCTGAGGCCACCATCCAGATCAGCATTCCAGAAGCTTTTGAGGGGGGCAAGCGTCGCCTGCGGGTGGGCGGGGATCGCGTGCTCGAGGTAAACATCCCGCCGGGAATTACGCCAGGGAAGCGGATTCGCCTGCGCGGCCAAGGCCACCCCAACCCCAACGGCGGTGCCGGTGATCTGTACCTTAAAATTGAGCTGAAAGACCACCCCTTCTATCGCCTAGAGGGATTCGACGTTTACTGCGATCTGCCCATCAGCCCCAGCGAAGCGGTTTTGGGCGCCCAGGTGGAGGTGCCCACCTTGGAGGGGGTGGTGAAGCTGCGGATCCCACCTGGCATGCAGCCGGGGCGAAAGTTGCGGCTGGCGGAAAGGGGATTTCCCAAAGGCAACGGAGAACGGGGGGATTTTTACGTGGTGGTGCAGATCCATTTGCCCACCCAGATCTCCGAAGAAGAGCGAGAACTTTACGAAAGGCTGCAGCGGGTTCAATCCTACGATCCCCGCGCCACCCTTAAGCTCTAGCATTGATATTCTCCGATATTCTCCCACGGCCAAAGCCTCAAGATTCTTGACAAGCGCTCCGCGCCGCCTGAAAGCAGGAAGCCGCCCTTCTAGCTTGCTTCCGGTAGCGGTAGGGCGGGGCTGGAGGCCCAGCCTTGGGGTCAAGATGGGGTCCTGCTGGAATCTGGTTGCGTCGGCGGGACGGGAGCTGCATTTGCTTCCAGAGGTTCCTGACGAGAGCATCCCTGGCTCCATTGCAGTTGCCGCAGGATCCCGCGCAACAAGGCCACCTCGGCTACGGTCAGGCCGGCTCGCTGGAACAGGGCGCGAAACTTGAGCATTTTGCGGCGGGCTGTGTGGGGGTGCAGGTAGCCAATTTGCAGCAACAGCGCTTCTAAGTGGTCGAAAAATCCCTCCAGCAGCTCGAAGGGGGCAAGCCTTTGAGGCGAGGGCATAGGAGGAGCAGGGGAAGGGCTCTGGCAGACGAGGGTGTACAGCTCATAGCAACAAATGGCCACGGCTTGGGCCAAGTTTAAAGAGGGATAGGTCGCATCGGTGGGGATCTGGATCTGGCGATGGCAAAGGGCCAGCTCCTCGTTGCTCAAGCCGCGATCTTCGGGGCCAAACACGAGGGCGGCAGGGCCGGCGGCCAGCAGAGCGGGAAAGGCTTGGCGGGGGGACTGAATTTGCCATTCGGGTGGGTAGGTTTGGCTGCGCCCCGTTGTCCCGAAAACCTGCACACACCCTTGCAGGGCTTCGGGCAAAGTTTGCACCTTCCGGGCTTGATGGAGCAGGTCTGCCCCATGCACGGCTGTGGTGATCGCTTCCATATCGAGGGGATCGCATTGGGGATCCACCAGCACCCACTGCCTGAAGCCCATGTTTTTCATCACGCGGGCAATGGCGCCGAGGTTGCGCGGCCCAGCCGGCTGCACCAATACAAGCCGTACCTGCGCCAGTTGTTCAGGGCCAGAGTGGGTTGACATACTCCATGCCCTAAAGAGCAAGGATTCTTGACGCTTCACAGACCGATGCCAGCAAGCTGGTCTTACTAGGACTCCGTCCCGCTGGCGCGAACAGTCTCCACATCCGTTCTAGAGTCGGGCGCTCGCCTTGGCGGCGCGGAGCGCTTTGCCCCATCCCGACTTGCTCTATGCTTCGGGAAGCATTCCCATCCCGGTCGTGGACTGTGCCACAACCGTCGCAGACCACCACCCGAGTAGCTAGGTCAAGCTTGCCCCAATGCCAGCCACACTTCGAACAGTGCTGACTGGTTGCTGCCCAGCGGTCAATGACCCGCACTTCCCTGCCGTACTTGCCCCCTTTTGCCTCGCACAAAGCGCGAAACATCCCCCACCCTTGCCTGCTAATTGCCCTGGACAGTTTGCGGTTTTTCAACATCCCACTTACATTCAGGTCTTCCAAACAAACCACTTGGTTTTCGCTGATGAGCTTGGTAGACAGCTTGTGCAGGAAGTCCAACCGCAGGTCAGCAAGGCGACGGTGCAACTTGGCCATCCTCAGCCTTGTCCGCTCCCACCGCTTTGACCCTTGGACCCGTCTGGCCAATGGCTTTTGCAACTGAGCGATGCGCCGGTACAAAGGCTCATCGTTGGGGCTGTGGTACTGAGCTCTGTTACTTACAGCGGCAACGGTTTTGATGCCCAAATCCACCCCAACGCTGGGAGACTGAGCAGGAACACGCATAGGCTCCACCTCTACGACGAAGCTAACAAAGTACCGCTCCGCGCAGTCCTTGATTACGGTTACAGAGCTTGGTTGACTTGGCAGCGGACGGCTCCAGATAGGCTGGATAGTTCCTATCTTGGCGAGATGCACACGCTCCCCTTTCAGGGAAAAGCTATTGGCCACTAAAGTCAATGACTGCTTTGATTGTTTCTTCTTGAAGTGTGGAAAACCTCCTTTGTTCTCAAAAAAACGCCGGTACACTTGGTCTAAGTGCCTCAAGGATTGCTGTAGGGCAACACTGGATACCTCCTTGAGCCATGCCACTGATTGCTTTAACCCTGTCAGCCGCTTTGACAAAGCGTTGTACCCTGGATACTTGCCAACGGCTTGGCAGTGGGCCAGGGCCTCGTTCCAGACAAACCTGACACAACCGAATACTTTGGCTAGGGCTTGCTTCTGTTGGTCTGTAGGGTAGAACCTATACCTATAGCGGGCTTGCATGGGTTGAAGTTAGGTTGGCGCGTCATCTTAGCATATGGGATTAAGGAGAGACCGCAACAGCGTTTCCAGCTTGCAAGCGCACTTGGTGTTTGTCACCCAATACAAACGCAGGATACTAACGCAGGAAGGTTTGGACTTAATTGCGGCAGCATTTAAGAGCATTGCCCAATCGATGGATTTTGAGATTTTAGAGTTTAACGGTGGAGCAGACCATATTCATCTTTTGATTTTCTACCCACCTAAGTGGTCTATTTCCAGATGGTTAACGCTCTCAAGAGTCTCCAGTCGCAGGTACGGCCAGGCTAAGTTTCCCAAGCCCTACGGCAAAACTGCCTTGTGGAGCCCTAGCTATTTTGCATCGAGTGTGGGTGGGGCTCCTCTACAAGTCTTAGTTGCTTACAGCCAAAATCAAGAAAAGCCGCCCTCAAGGGCGGGGTTTTAGACCCAAATTTTTGATAAAGTCAGAGCACGGTTAGCCCGGAGGAGTGACAACGGCATGAAAGCCATGATCCTGGCAGCAGGCAAAGGCACGCGAGTGCGGCCCATCACCTACATGATGCCGAAGCCGATGATCCCCATTTTGCACAAGCCTGTCATGGAATTTTTGGTGGAGCTGCTGCGGGAACATGGGTTTAACCAAATTATGATCAACACCAGCCACTTGGCCCACCAAATCGAAGACTACTTCCGCGATGGGCAGCAGTGGGGGGTTCACATCGGCTTTTCGTTCGAGGGTCACTTTGAGAACGGCCAGCCGGTGGCCCAGGCCCTGGGATCCGCAGGGGGCATGCGCAAGATCCAGGATTTCTCCGGATTTTTCGACAGCACCTTTGTGGTGCTCTGTGGGGATGCGCTAATCGACCTAAACCTCACGCAGATCGTCAACTTCCACAAAGCCAAGGGAGCGCTGGCCACCGTGGTGTTGCGGGAGGTGGATCCCAGCCAGGTCTCCAGCTACGGAGTGGTGGTAACCGATGAGACGGGTCGCATCACTGCCTTCCAAGAAAAGCCCAGGCGGGAAGAGGCCCTCAGCCACACCATCAACACCGGCATCTACGTTTTCGAGCCGGAAGTGTTCGACTACATTCCCCCCGGCTGCCCCTACGACATCGGCAGCGATCTCTTCCCGGCCTTGGTGAAAGCGGGCGCTCCCTTTTATGGGATCACGGCTGACTTTCAGTGGGTGGACATTGGCCGCACCCACGACTACTGGCTGGCAGTGCAAAAAGTGCTGCGCGGCGAGATCAAGGGGGTCAAGGTGCCCGGGATCCAGATTCAACCCGGCGTATGGACGGGGATCAACATCCGCGCCAACTGGGATCGCATCCACATCGAGCCACCGGTCTACATCGGGGCCAGCAGCTATTTGGCGGACGGGGTCAAACTCATCGGCCCCACGGCAATTGGCTACGGATGTGTGTTGAATGAAGGGTGTACGCTGGATGGCAGCTTGATTTTTAACTACACCCAGATTGCGGCAGGCGTGACCCTACGCCACCAGATGGTGATGGGTCGCTACTGCATTTCCTCGGATGGCAATGCCATCGACACCGAAGAGTCCAACCTCACGTGGCTGATCGGAGATGCCCGCAGCAATGCCAACGGCAAATCCCCATAGCGCCCTCTACCTCTACGGGATCGTCGCTGCCCCTGGCCCGCGTCATCTGAGTGTGGTGGGGCTGGACAAGCAGCCGGTGCAGGTTCATGGGCTGGGATCCCTGGCCTTCTTGTATTCCCAGGCTCGACAAGAGCGCTACCTGGCCAGCCGGGCCAACTTGCTTGCCCATGAAGCCGTGCTGGAAAAAGTGATGAACGAGGGACATCGGGCTCTGCTGCCCCTGCAATTTGGTCTGGTGGTCAGCGGCTGGGAGCAGGTGGAACGGGACTTGGTGCAGCCCCGCTTGGCGGATCTGCTGGCTCTGCTGGAGCGCCTAGAGGGCAAGCGGGAGGTGGGAGTAAAGGTCTTCTGGGATCCCGAGCAGGAGCTCAAGCTGGGGCTAGAGGAAAACCCTGCCCTCAAAGCTCGGCGGGACGAAATGGCCGGCGCTCCTTTGGGATTGGACGCGGTAGTTGAGATCGGACGGGCTCTAGAGCAACTCTTGGAGCAGCGGCGTCAGCGCATTGCCCAAGCCTTCACAGCAGCCCTAAGCCCCTTGGCCAGCGACCGCGTGGAAGGAGATCTGCTCACCGAAAACATGGCCTACAACGGCTCGTTTTTGATCAATTGGGAAGATGAGCCGGTTTTTGCCCAAAAAGTAGAGGAGCTAGACCAGACCTTCCAGGGGCGGCTGCGCATTCGCTACAACAACTTCACCGCTCCCTACAATTTCGTCAAACTTTGACACACTCAGCTGTATTGGGTCACTTCTCTACAAAAGACAAGAGGAGACCGCTCGGCTGAATGGTCGAAGGCAGGGATCCTTTTGGGGATCCGCTCAGGTATTATGGGGATAGGCACTGCAGTGGCTAAGCCGAGGGAGACGGTATGGAGTGGCTTATTTTTATCCTGTTTTTAGCTCTGGCGGTCGGGATGTTAGCCCTGGCCTTTTATTTATCAAGACAAGAAACGTCGAGAAGCTCTGGAGCAGGTGGCCGCACAGCTAGAAATGCGGTTTTCTGCCCAATTGCCGGAAGAGATCCGATCCCGCCTGGTTCAAGCCGGCTTTGGGCTGTTTGAGCAAGGTTATGGGCGGCGTTTCTATAATTCGATGTCCAAGCGGCTGATCGATGGCACTGAGATTACCGTTTTTGATTACCAATACACCCGCGGCAGTGGCAAGAGTTCTAGCACTTATCGCCAGTCCGTCTTCTACGCCTATCACGAGGATCTTCATCTGCCCCGTTTTCGGCTGCACCCCGAAAATGCCCTTTTCCATGGCATCGCCAAAGCTTTTGGCATGCAAGATATCAATTTCGAGAGCCACCCTAAGTTTTCTCGGAGCTATCTCTTGCGAGGACAGGATGAAGCTCAAGTTCGGCTACGTTTTCATCCCGGCGTCCTCAGTTTTTTGGAGCAATATCCCAACTATTGTGCCGAAGGGGCCGGCGCCCACCTCATTCTTTGGCAAAATAACCGACAGGTGAGTCCCGAAGAGATAGCAAAATGGATGCGCTTGGGGGAAGAGTTGACGCAACAGCTGCGGCGTAGGTAGCAGCAGAGCCTACGGCCCCCCGCCGCGAACGGTCAACCTCGGCCTAAACCTCACCCCAAGAGGGTGCGCTGCAATCTCAAGAACCTCTCTACTGAGCGCCGAGGGCCGCCAACAAATCATCTGCCAACAACACCGCCGTATAGACCAAAGCCTGTCGTTGCTCAGGAGACAAATCGCCGACGGGAGTCTGGGGATTGCTCACGATACCCTGCAGTACTCTGCTGGCTATGTATTCCCGCTTGGAAACCCCTGGGCTGGAGATGGTGGGGTTATCCAGAGAGAACTTCTGATGGTGCTCGAAGGGGAAGGCGTATTCGGGGGCAACCGGCATCGCTCGACTCCAGATGGATCTCTACACTCTGCTTTGCCTATTTTCCCATCCTCTCTCGCTGGGGATTTTAAAAAAGCGGTGCCTCAAAAAAGACATAACGGGTTATCGTAATCAGAGAGATCCCTATGTGGGGGAAGGATCTGGGCTGCTCTCCCTTGGGAACAGTGGACATGCATTTGAGGGATTCTTTTCGACGCACCAAAATTGTTGCCACCATCGGCCCTGCCAGCTCAAATCCAGCCATTCTCAGGGAGATGATCCTGCAAGGGGCAACCACCCTTCGCCTGAACTTCTCCCATGGGGATCACGAGCTACACCGCCGCAGCATTCGCCTGATCCGCCAAACCGCGATGGATCTGGGCATCCAGGTCGCCATCTTGCAAGACCTGCAGGGGCCCAAAATCCGCTTGGGCAAGTTCGCCGAAGGCTCGATCACCCTCAAGGCAGGGGATCCCTTTGTGTTGACCAGCAAACCTGTCTTGGGATCCCAAGAGCGCAGTTGGGTCACCTACGACAAGCTGGCCCAGGAAGTGCCCGAAGGAGCGACGATCCTCATCGACGATGGTCGAGTAGAGATGCGGGTGGAAGCCGTGGATCCGGAAGCGGGCGAACTCTTCTGCCGCACCATTGTCGGGGGTACCCTCTCCAACAACAAGGGGGTCAATTTCCCCGGTGTGCGCCTGAGCATCCGCGCCGTGACCCCAAAGGATAAAGAAGATCTCTACTTCGGCCTCAACCAAGGGGTGGATTGGGTGGCCCTCAGCTTTGTGCGGGATCCCTCTGATGTGCTGGAGCTGCGGGAGCTCATCGCCTCTGCCAAACGGCCTTCTTCGGGCTCAGCCGACAAGCGGGTACCCATCATCGTCAAGATCGAGAAACACGAGGCCATCGAACAACTGCCCCAGATTTTGGCCCTCAGCGACGGTGTGATGGTGGCACGGGGAGATCTGGGGGTAGAGCTGCCCGCGGAAGAGGTGCCGATCCTGCAGAAGCGGGTGATCGCCCTGGCCAACTCCCTGGGGATCCCGGTAATTACGGCCACCCAAATGCTGGACAGCATGGTGCACAGCCCCCGACCCACCCGTGCCGAGATCTCCGATGTGGCCAACGCCATTTTGGATGGCACCGATGCCGTTATGCTCTCCAACGAGACGGCTGTGGGCAAATACCCTGTCGAGGCCGTTGCCACCATGGCCCGCATTGCCGTGCGCACCGAGCGCGATTACTTTGACCTGACCTACGCCGACCGACGACAACGCCTTCGCACCCTTGCCATGCAGGAGCTGAGCCAAAACAACGGCAACAGTCCTGCCGGGATGCGGCCCAAAACCCTGATCACCGACTCGATTAGCCGCGCCGTGGGGGAGATCGCCCAAGAGTTGGATGCTGTAGCCGTGATGACCCTGACCAAAACAGGGGCTACTGCTCGCAATGTCTCTAAGTTTCGCCCCCGCACTCCCATCCTAGCCGTAACCCCCCATGTGGAAGTGGCACGGCGGCTGCAGTTGGTTTGGGGAGTTCATCCGCTGTTGGTTATGGATTTGGCCACCACCCGCCAGACCTTTCAAGCGGCCATCAGCTTGGCTCAGGAAGATGGCTTGCTCAAGGATGGCGACTTGGTGGTGCTCAGTGCAGGAACCCTGCCAGGCGTTGCGGGATCCACCGATCTGATCAAGGTGGATGTGGTGAAAGCGGTGGTGGCTCAAGGCAAAGGGTTTGGCAAAGGCATTGTCAGCGGCCCGGCCCGCATCTTGAGATCCAGCCTCGATGCCAGCAAAATCACCGCCGGAGACATTTTGGTTGCCCAATCCACCGACGCCAACTATGTGGAGGCGATCAAACAGGCAGCCGGCGTGATTACCGAAGAAGAGGGAGCCTCCTCTCATGCAGCAGTCATTGGCCTGCGGCTGGGAGTGCCGGTGCTGGTGGGGGTCAAGGATGCTACCCGCTTAATCCGGGATGGATCTATCGTCACTCTGAACCCAGAAAAAGGCATAGTGACCGCAGGAGCCGATGGCTTGGGCTTTTAAGCGGGCCTTAAGGTTGCCTGCAATACAAACTTGTATCTCTTGCTACGAAACGAGACCCAGTTCTATGATGGGGGTAGCGAGGCAAGATTTTCCCTGACCCTTCGGTGCGTCCCATCCATTCCACGTGTAGGTTAAGCTATGCCCACTTTACAAGCCACCCACTATGCGGTTGAGGCCATCCAGGAGGAAGCTCGTCGCCTCATTCAGCAGGGGGTCTTACGCCGCTCTGCAGCCATTGCCCACCTGCAACCCTTTTTCCCGCAGCGGGAGTGGCAGGCGATTGCCCAAGAGCTGGAGCTGCAAGACTACTGCCCCTCGGATCCCCTCTGCGATTTGATCGGCAACTGCGAGGAGTGGAGCGAAGACTAAGCCTCGATCTGCCGAGGATGGCAAGCGGTCGGCGTTGGCAGACAGCCAATGCCTCTTTTTATTCCAGCCGTTTTTTCCTCCTCTAATCTGTCGGCGGCTAAGCTGGATGAACTATAGTCAGTAATTAAACATCCCTTTTCGCCGGGTTCGCATGGGTCAGACGGCTGTCATTGCCACCTCAGATAGAGGTCTCGACCTGAATAGCCTCGGTTTTGAGGTGCCAGGGTGGCTGCGTGCTCTGCTTTCCGGTGCCGAGGATCCCGGCGATGGGTTGCGGCCCTACACGGCTGAAGAAGCCGATCTGCTGCGCCGTGCCTTTGAGTTTTCTTACTGTTTGCATCAGGGCCAAAAACGCAAATCGGGGGATCCCTACATTGCCCATCCGGTAGCCGTGGCCACTCTCCTGCGGGAGCTGGGGGGAGATGCGGTGACGGTGGCAGCGGGCCTTTTGCACGATGTTATTGAGGATACAGAAGTTACCCCAGAAGCCCTGGAAGCTGAATTCGGCTCTGAAGTTCGCCTACTGGTAGAAGGAGTTACCAAACTCTCTAAGTTCAATTTCTCCAGCAAAACCGAGCAGCAAGCGGAAAATTTCCGCCGCATGTTTGTGGCCATGGCCAAAGATATTCGAGTCATCGTGGTCAAGCTGGCGGATCGCTTACACAACATGCGCACGCTGCAGTATCTCTCCCCCAGCAAGCAACGGCAGATTGCAGCCGAAACAATGGAAATTTTCGCCCCTTTGGCCAACCGGCTGGGGATCTGGCACTTCAAATGGGAACTGGAGGACCTGGCTTTTAAGTATCTGGACTACGAAGCTTACCGGAAGATCCAGGAATTGGTCAATGCCAAGCGCGCCGAGCGAGAGGCAGAGATTCAAGCTTTTATCGAAGAGCTGCGGCAGAACCTTCTTCAAGCGGGACTGGAACGCTTTGAGATCAGCGGACGGCCCAAACATTTGTACAGCATCTATCGCAAGATGCAGCAGCAGCGCAAAGAATTTCACGAGATTTACGATCTCTCAGCAGTTCGGGTAATCGTACATACCAACAGCGAGTGCTATCGGGTGCTGGCAGTCGTTCACAACTGCTTTCGCCCCATCCCCGGGCGTTTCAAAGACTACATTGGTCTGCCCAAGGCCAATCGTTACCAATCTTTGCACACGGCGGTGATTGGCCCGCAGGGACGACCGGTGGAGGTGCAAATTCGTACCGAAGAGATGCACCGCGTGGCTGAGTACGGGATCGCCGCCCACTGGAAGTACAAGGAGGCCGGCAGCACCACTGTCAAGCCCGACGAGGAGCGCTTCACCTGGCTGCGACAGCTGTTGGAGTGGCAAAACGACCTCAAAGATGACAAGGAGTATCTGGACACCCTTCGCGAGAACCTGTTTGAGAGCGAGGTTTACGTCTTTACGCCCAAGGGGGACTTGCTGGCTCTGCCCCAGGGATCCTGTCCGGTGGACTTCGCCTATCGCATCCACTCCGAAATTGGGGATCACTGTGCAGGAGCGCGGGTAAACAACAAGATCGTGCCCCTGGATACCCGCCTGCGCAACGGCGACATTGTGCAGATCATCACGCACAAAAATGCCCATCCCAGCCTGGACTGGATCAATTTCGTTGCCACCAGCTCTGCCCGCAATCGCATTCGCCAATGGTTTAAGCGCTCCAATCGCGAGCAAAACATCGCGCGGGGCCGGCATTTACTGGAGCGGGAACTTGGCAAAACGGGCTTTGATGCCCTGCTCAAATCAGAGCGGATGCAGAAGGTAGCCGAAAAGCTCAACTACGCCAGTGTAGAGGATTTGTTAGCCGCTCTGGGTTATGGTGAGACAACCCCCACGCTGGTGATCCATCGGCTGCAGGAGGTCAGCAGGCCGGCAGTATCTGCTCCCACAGAGGAGGAATCGCTTGAGGGATCCAAGCTGTTGTTGCCACGGGCTTCTGCGGCTCCCAGTTCTATCAAATCCCAATCTCCCATTCTGGGGGTGGAGGGTCTGAAACACCAGTTGGCCAAGTGTTGTAATCCGCTGCCGGGGGATCCGATCTTGGGCGTGGTCACCCGCTTTAAGGGGATCAGCATCCATCACCGGGATTGCCCAAGGGTGGCCCAGGTTTCGGGGGAACGGCTGGTGCCGGTACGATGGAACGAAGAGCAACTGCGGCAGAGCGCCCAGATCTACCCGGTAGAACTGCATCTGGAGGTTATCGACCGCGTTGGGGTGCTGCGGGACATTCTTTCCCGTCTATCGGATCAAGGCATTAATGTTCGCAATGCTAAGGTACAAACTTTTGCCAACCGCACCGCCCTGATCGATCTCTGTATCGATGTACGTGATAAGAAACAGCTCACCCAGGTTCAAAGTCAACTGCGCCAGCTTTCTGACGTGATCGTGCTGCGCTCCCGCCATCACCAAAACGGATCCCGTTGACCTACGCCTGGCCCTTCGCGGGTACGGACTCTAGACCGCATCCCTATTGCGACTCGCTCCTGCAGCAGCCCAATTTTGGGTCAGGCGCTGTCCCATCCTCATCCTGACCTCCTTTGCCGCTTCTGGTGCGCAGAGCGCTTTCCCGCTCCTCTGGGGTCTTGCCAAAAATCCCGTGTCAGCTCACAGGTGGCCAGGCAAGGCCGACAAGCCCAGAGCAATATCCCAGGCTTTCTTCGACAGCCTGTGGAAAACCTGTGGAAATCCAGCGAAGCCCGCCCCAGCTCCGGTGGAATCCCCAGCCATATCTAGGGGGAAGGATTCACTACCTTAGGGGATCTCACACTGACTGTGCGTTAATTTTTATGAATTTGTCAGAAAACCATAACATTAGCCTGTGGAAAACCTGTGGAAAAACCTGGAAAATCTGTGGAAAACCTGTGGAAAAACCCCCCAAGTTATTAACAGGTATAAATACCCTGTGGAAAAGTGGCCAAGTTATCCACAGTTTTTCCACAGGTGGGGAATAGGCTCAAAAGCTCATGGCACAAGGTGTTGACGATCACTTTCCACAGTTTCCACAGCCCCTACTACTACTAGATCAAAAAATTAAATTAGGCAGGGATCGAAATTTCAGATCTGTCCTACGCGCGAGGCAAATTTTCCAAAACTCGACCGCAAGGGGAGGGATCCAACCGGGGCAGTCGGTGTAGGATCTGCGTGTGCAGCCCTCAAGTGCCCCCCATGGTGCAAGCTCAACGTCCTGTGGATCGAGAATCGGAAACCGAGTCGTTCGCGCCGGTGTTGCGCAGCAGCAAGACTGCAGCTCCTCAGCGTGGGGAGGGATACCTTGACGGGGCCGTGGACTCGTCTCCGGAGGGTTTCAGCTTCACCTGCGAGCAAGCCGATCTCAGCCACCACCTCACTTCCGTTGGACGGGCTGTGGCCAGCCGCCCCGCCCTGCCCGTTTTGGCCAATGTGTTGGTGGAGGCCGACGCGGAAACTCAGCGGGTTGCTTTGACCGCCTTTGACTTGAACTTGTGCATTCGCAGCGAGTTCGAGGCTCAGGTCAGGGGATCCGGTCGCACCACCCTGCCGGCCAAGCTGCTCAGCGACATCGTCAGCCGTCTGCCCAGCGGCCCAGTGACTCTTGACGCGAGCAGCCAAGCCCAGGAGAGTGCCCCTGTGATTCTCATGTCGGCAGCCGGCCAGTACCAAGTGCGCAGCATGTCGGCTGAAGAGTACCCCACCCTACCGGAAATATCGCTCCGCACCGCCGACGCAGATGGCGATTTTGCGGGGGAGGAAAGCCCAACAGCTCAGGCCCTGGAGCTGCCCATCGAGAGCCTGTTGCAAGGGATCGGCCAAACCCTTTTTGCGGCCTCTGGAGATGAGACCAAGCAGGTGCTCACAGGAGTGCATGTCAAGCTCTTGCCAGGGGATCCCCCTTGCCTGGAGTTTGCAGCCACCGATGGGCATCGTCTGGCGATGGTGCAGGTGGAGGCCGAAGGGATCCCGGTTGCTTCGGCCCATGGGGAAATAGGGTTGGATTTCACCATTCCCGCTCGCACTTTGCGAGAGGTGGAGCGCATCCTCGGCACCCAGACCGCGGCCTCTACGGTGGAATTGCGGTTTGACCGATCCCAGGTGCAGTTTGTGCTGCCTCCTCGCGCCAGCAAAACGCAGTGCCAACAGCGGATCACCAGCCGCCTTTTGGAGGGCCAATATCCCGACTACAACCGCCTGATTCCCAGGCAATTTGAGCGGCAGATAACCCTGGAGCGTCGGCCTTTGATTGAGTCGCTGGAACGGGTGGGAGTACTTGCTGCCCAAAGAAACGACATCGTCAAGTTCAATCTTTCTGCCGCAACCCAAACCCTGCGCATCAGCACCGAGGCGCCCGATGTAGGAAGTGGCGAGGAATCGTTGCCAGTGCAGATGTCTGGTCCTGACCTGGAGCTGGCCTTCAATGTGCGTTACCTGCTGGATGCCCTCAGGGTGTTTCATACGCAGCAGGTGAGCCTGGAGCTAAACGGCGCCACGCAGCCGGCCATCTGGAAGCCCCTTGGGGCAATGCGGCTCTGTTATTTGGTTATGCCGGTGCAGCTACGGGCTACCTAGTCTTAGGAGAGCTCCACCCAGCTCTAGTCCAAAACTCTCAAGATCATCTCAGTACAAATCTACAGTTGTTTGTACAAATCTACAGTTGTTTGCATTGCCCCCTCTCCCAGAGGGAAAGGAGCCAGGGATGGTCGCGGAAGCGGCGCCGAGCGTTCAGGGAGCATGCCTCTAACCCCCAAAACCCTGAACTTTGCTGAATTTACTGAGCTTTAGGCGGTTTGGCAAAAGTCATTG
>NZ_JANSIF010000038.1:0-22281 GCF_047461935.1 Synechococcus sp. R55.4
CAATGACTTTTGCCAAACCGCCTAAAGCTCAGTAAATTCAGCAAAGTTCAGGGTTTTGGGGGTTAGAGGCATGCTCTGCAGGAGGGTTAGCGCAGGTTGAGTTGGGGCTGCAAATTAAAGGAGTGCCCCGGCACCATCACGTAGACGTCGGGGATGTTGGTGGGCTCCAGGCTTTGCAGGGCTAACCCTTCGATGTTGGAGCGCAGGGCGTTGTTGATGGTGGCTTCCAGTTGGGACAAAACCTGCGCCTCGTTGCCCTGAGTAGCCAAGCCAGGAAACTGGCTGTACACGGCGCGCGCCAAGCTGCTGGCCAAGGGGAGCTGGATCAGGGTGAGGTTGGATCCCCCCAGCTGGGGGCCCAAGGTGTTGGCCCGACCGCGGATGCCCAAAGCTTGGAGGGCATTGGCCGTTTGGCTGACGGGGATGGTGCAAGTATCCATCTTGTAAACGGGCACTGAGGCCATGGTCAGAGCAGAAACGCTGGTCAGTTGCACCACAGTAAAGGAGGCAGTGCCGTTATAGGCAAAGCAAAAATCGCGAAAGGCTGCGGGCACATTGGCAGCGCGGATGGGGCGCTCATCGTCAAAGCCGCCCGACTCGGCGAAGATGTTGCGGATAGCGAATCCCCCGAAGAAGGCCAGCAGGGCCACCACCAGCAGGATCGTCAGATCGGAGGAGGAGACCCCCCCGCTGGAGCTGCCGCCTCGCCCACCACCGCCATATCCCCCACCGCCAACATAGCTGGAGGTGTAGCCGTAAGCCGCGGAACGGCTGTAGTCACTGCGGTAGCCGGATTCCCCAAGGACTCCGTCCCGCTTACGCGAGCGGCCAGCAAAGGACTCCGTCCCGCTACCGCGAAAGGCAGAGGAACGGGCGGATCCGTCGTAACCTCGGCTGCCGGAGACAGAACGGCGGGGAACTAGCGCTTGCCCAGGGCGCTCACCGGCTCCTCCTGCAGCGGCTTTCTGCCCCCCCTTTTCGCTGTCAACACGAGACCCCTCGTCTCGGCCAGTCTGGGGGGAGCGGTTGGAAGGGCGAGAAGTGGCCCCTTGCGCGGACTCCCTGTAGCTATCCCGCCCATTCTCCAAGGACTCCGTCCCGCTACCGCGAACGTCCAGCCAATCCTCTGCGCCTGCAAAGGTTGAGCCCTCTTCCGGCAAAGGGGGTGGGGAACGACGACTTTGCCGCTCCCTTCCTTCACCAGAGTTTGCAACCGAGGAGACCGCGGCTTCCTCACCGGCAGAATCCGGGGAATGGCGGCTGGGATCGGGGGCAGCAGTCCGTTCCGCTGCTGCAATGGGATCTTGATCCTCAAACTCAGAAAAACCCATAGTTCTTCGAGCGCTCCCCTCAGCTGCCAAGGCAAGACGGCTTTCAATTTCACTCCCCCGAAGGGAAGGGACTATTGTATGCTAGCAGCTCCCCAGCCAGGACATCGGGGGCTATTGCTGGGATCCAAGCCAGCCCATACGCTTCTCCAGGAGAGGCAACTGCGCTTTCAAGGCGCGCAAGGCTCGGCCTCGGTGGCCGATGGCCTCTTTTTGAGCTGGGCTCATCTCGGCAAAGGTTAGCCCCACTTCGGGCACCCAAAACAGGGGGTCATAGCCAAACCCCCCCTCTCCCCGCGGCTGGGTCAAGACCTCTCCCGAGCATACCCCTTCCACCAGGGCATGCACTACACCTTGGGGATCCACCAGGGCGATGGCGCAGTGAAAGGTGGCCCGGCGATTTGGGATCCCTTCCATTTCCCTGAGCAACCGCTCGATGCGGGCAGCGTCGCTGGGGGCATAGCGAGCCGAGTGGATCCCAGGGACGCCGCCAAGGGCTTCTACCGCTAGGCCGGAATCGTCGGCAATGGCCCACTCCCCCAGAGACTTGGCCACGGCTCTGGCTTTGAGAAGGGCATTTTCGGCAAAGGTGGTGCCGGTTTCTTCCACCTCAATTTCTGAGGGCATGCGGCGCAGCTCCCAAGCAGGGGCATGGGCCTGGAAAAAGGCATTGAACTCGCGCCATTTGCCGGGGCTACTGCTGGCCAAGATCAAAGGACGGGTCATGGAAGGTTCCTACGAGTGGAAATCTGAGGAGGCGGAAGGCTGTCCAAGGGCTTCCTGCCTAATGGATCTCGAGAACCATGTTGTGCAGGGCTGTGTTAATCACCAGGGTGGATCCCCATCGCTCTACCTTGCCCCCATCCCAGTGCATGTGTCCGCAGATGTAGTAGCGGGGCTGCAGCTGTTCCAAAAGGGGGCGCAAAGTGGGCGTACAGCGGTGATACCACTTCCCCCCCTCATCCAAAAGGCCCCGCGGCGGAGCGTGGGTCAGCAGCAGGTCAATGGGTCGGGGGGGCTGACTGTAGAGGGTGAGCAGCTCCTGCAAATGGGCGGAGGTGAGAGACCAGCTCCAACCACAGGGGGGAGTCCAGGGCACAGCCAAAACCTGTAACCCCAGCCACTCAAAGCAGCAGGACTGGGTGATGGCCCGCCCCCAACAGCCAACCAGCGAATTCAAAACCGAAGCTGTTGGATCGTGGTTGCCAGGTAAAAAGAGCCAGGGTTTGCCCAGGCTCTCCACTGCCGCCAAAAAGGATTGCAGATGAACCACCTCTGCTTGGGCTGCCGGATGAAAGCCCTGGGTGGCCTTGCGGGAAGGTTTGCCGGCCTTGGAACAGAAATCCCCGCAGTTGATGTAAGCATCCACCTCCGGCAGATGGGCAAGGGCCTGCCGGATCAGCCGAGGGCTGCCGTGGTAGTCAGAGCCGAGCAGCAGTTTAATCCCCATGGGCCTCTGCAGCAGAAGAATCCAGGTGGGATCCCTGAAGCAGGGCGGCAACCTGCTGCCAGGAGCTGCTGTACCAAGCCTGCTGGGCTTCCAGTTCTTCGTCGAGGGATCCCGTGGGGCCAAAATCCGGGCAGGCGTACCCCAGGGAGCGTAATCCTGCCACCAACACTGCCGGAGACAGCCACCACTGCTGGGCCAAGCGCAGCAGATCCACCTGGCTGCGGGTTTGCAGGTATTGGCGGAGCTGGCGTTGCAAGCTGGCAGCGGAGGGCAGGGGCACCGCTTGCTGATGGACGGCAATCAACAGCTCGCTGCTGGGGGTGCAACAGAGCAGCCACTTGAGGTGATCCAGAGAAGGGGGCCAGCTCCACAACCAGAGTTGATCATAGCGGTGGCCGGCTTGGGGACGGTCGTAGTGGAGAGTCAGGTACCGCCGTTCGCGATAGCGGGCCGTAGGCCTTGAAGACAAGACCAGCGAGGGGCGGCGGAAGCCGTAGAACAGGATGGTTCCCTGCGCCTGAGGCCAGAGGACAGAAAATCGGTCTACAGCTTGCCAACGCAAAGGCTGGGTGGGCTGGGGGGTGGGGCGCCAGATCAACAGAGGTGAGGGCTCTGTCCCCCTCTGGGAGCCAGTCGAGGGCTTGGAGTTGGGCATGGGAGGAGTGGCATCCAGAGAGGCGGGGGAGATGGGAGACTTGCTCCCATCAGGGGTGCGGGGCGCTGTTTTCTCGAGAGGGGGGTTGCCGGCAGTGGCAGCCTCTTGGGCAGGTCGAATCCCGACAATTTCCAGCTCCAGTTGGGTTTCTCCCTGCCATGTTTTGGCCTTGAGCGTGTAGGCTACATCAACTCGCTCCGGCAGCGGATGGGTTTCCGCTCCCCGCCAACGGATAGCCCAGAGGGGGCGCTGTGGCCTCGGGTTTGTGCTCCCCACTGCTGACCCGTTCGCCAAAGTGTTGCCCAAAGCGTTGCCCAGCGATAACCCATCAGTGTCGTAACTGGAGGTTTTGACAGCTGAGTCGCTCCTGCCCGGACAAGAGGACTCCGTCCGAGTAGCACGTAACCCATGGGAGCGTTGCGTAGGGAGAGCAGGATCCCGGAGCAGCAGCTTCAGGTGGCCGGGAACTGGGCCAAATCGCTGCTGTTGCAGAACCTGCAGGTTGCGGCTGTAGAAGACCGGCTCAGGGTTGCCGATACCACAGGGCTGCAGATGCTGCAGCTCTCGATAGAGGTCAAGGGTGAGATCTGACAGCGACACTTCTGCATCGATTTGCACCAGTGGCTGGATCTGCTCCGGCTGCAATTGCTGTTGGGCAAACTGCCGCAATCGTTTTTCAAGAAGAGGCCAGTTTTCCGCTTTCAGGCTAAATCCCCCGGCAGCCGGGTGGCCGCCGTGCTTGTGGAAGAGATCCTTGCAAAACTCCAACGCTTGAAACACGTCAAACTCGGGGATCCCCTGCCGCGCCGAGCCACTGATCTCCCCTTGCCGCGACTGGCTGCCGATGAACACCGGACAGCCAAAACGCTCTGCCAACCGCGAGGCCACAATGCCGATCACCCCTTTATGCCATTTCTGCTGAGGGGATCCCAAAATTGTTAACACCCGCTCCTGTTGCAGATCTCGGCCTTGCTGGGCAATTTGCTCTAGGGCTTCTGCCTCGATGCGCTCGCACATCTGCTGCCGCACCTGGTTGAGCCGTTCGCAGCGGCGGGCCAGTTTCTCTGCCTGCTGGGGATCGTCGGTAATCAGCAACTGGATCCCCATTCTCGCCCGGCCAATTCGCCCAACGGCGTTGATGCGGGGCCCCAGGCCAAACCCAATCCACTCAGGCCGCAGCCCCTCCAGGGATCCCTGCATGCCCATCACCTGCAGAAGGGCGCGGATCCCTGCCACCTGGGAGGTGGGCAAAAGGTTCAGCCCCTGCCGCACCCAAAGGCGGTTAACCCCCGTCAGCGGCGCCAGATCGGCAATGGTGCCCACAGTAAACAGTTCCAGGGCCACCCGCTGCAGATGGCCATCACCACGGCGCTCGGCCAGCGCCTGGGCCAGGAGGTAGGCAACTCCCACCCCGGCCATCCCCCGATAGGGAGAAGAAACGGGGAGCTGCTTGGGATTGAGGATGGCATCGGCAGGGGGCAACTGGGGCGGCAAGTCGTGGTGATCCGTCACGATTACCGTCAAGCCCAGAGCTTTGGCCAGTTGGATGGGCTCGTGGGCGGAGATGCCGTTGTCCACGGTGAGAATGAGGCGCACCCCCTCTCGGTGCAGCTCTTGCACCATGCGGCTGTTGAGGCCATAGCCCTCCGTCATGCGGCTGGGGATGCGGTAATGCACGGGTGCTCCGCAACCGGAAGGAGTGCCCCGCAAAGCCCTCAACAGCAGGGCCGTGCTGGTCATGCCGTCGGCATCGTAGTCGCCGCAAATGGCGATGGGCTCTTGTCGGCGAATCGCCTCGTCCAGCAAGTCCACCGCCAGGGGCAAATCGGCAAAATCCTGGCTGGGTGGAGGCAGGTGGGCGGGATCCGGCTGCAGGTACTGCCGCACGGCAGCAGGGCTGGAGAGGCCGCGATTGAGCAAGATCTGGGCCAACACAGGCGAGATCCCCACTGCCTCGGCCAAGCTCTGGGCAGCCAACTTGTCCACAGGATGAAACAGCCAGCGTTGAGCAGGGATCCCGGCCATAGGGAAGGGCGGGGCTTGGATGGGGATAGAGGGTAGGCAGTGCTACAGTTGGCCTATAGGGTATCCTTTTGACGTTAGCTCAAAACGCTCCTCTGAATCTTTCCTGCCGCCGATGTATTCTCTGCTGCTTACCTATGGTCTTAACCCGCTGACAGGCTTAAAGCTGTTGGTCAAGTCCTCTGAGCAGACCTCTCTGTGGACACTGGCCCAGCAGCTTTGGGGCCGCCCCGGATCTCGGCGACGCAGGCCGCGCCTACAAATCTCGTTAGGCCGCTTGGTGCCAGAGCAAACCGAGCACTTGTCCAAGTTGGAAGTGCTGCTGCGTCTGCGGTTTTTCATTGCCCTCGAAGCGGAAACTCCAGAGAGTGCTGCCCACCACTGTCGCGAACGGTTCTTGCTTCCTTCCGGCCAGGGATCTGCCATTCAGCTTGCCCGCTACACAGAGGGCTCGCAGCAGTACAAGACGGAGATCATCCGCTTTGCCCTGGGGGGATCCCGCACCCTTGTGGCGAGGACTCCATCCCGCCGCCGTCGCCTCTGAAACAAACTCCCCGACAAGCCATAGCGATAGAGTCTTGCCAGCCTGTCTATACTGGAGATGCACTAGATCTGTGTTTCTCCCGTGAACCCAACTGGGCTGCATCTTTGCGGTGGCAGTGCGGAGCATTCTATCGGTGGTGGGCGGCATCTGCAAGCCCATCCCTGGCACAGCCTTGCCCAAACTTCGGCTTACGCTAGCTTTGAGTTGTCCTTCCCGCAAGGGGGTGAACTGCGAGCTCTGGCACTGTGGGGGATCCCCGCAGGCCCAGGCAAAGACTCCATCCCGGATGCAGAGGTTTGAGTTGCCGCCAATCCCGCCAGAGGAGATGGATCCCATGTGCAACGCCCGTAAGGACTACGGCTGGCCAAAGTGCTCCGCACTCCTGTTGCCAGCGCAACCGGCCCTCTTTGCCGGATCCCTGGCGGCCTTTGCCCTTGTGCTCCACGCCGTTAATGGGAACGTCCTGCCGGCTGCTTTGGCCCTGACCCGTTACCAAGTGCATGTACTGGCGGATGGGGCGGCGGAGTTGGCTCAGGTGCGCACCCAGGTGCCGGATGCCTATTTTGTGCAAGGGGATGGGCAGGTTTTCATTCTGGCGGGGACGTTCATCAACCGTAGCCATGCTCAACGCCGTCAGGCCGACTTGGAACGGCTGGGGTTATCGGTGCGGGTGGTGAGCCGCCAAGAGACGGATCCCCCTCTGCCCCCTGCTTTTCCTGCCCAAGCAGCACCCAGCCGCCCTGCTGCCAGCTCAAAAGCCTCTGTGCCGCCGACGCCAACCGCTCCGCCCTTGGATCCCCAGCGTCCCTTTGCCACCCACGTGCCCAACCCCACCGGTGATCCCCGTTTGGAAGAACGGGTGCGCCGCTTCTTTCCAGGAGCCACTGTGGTGCAGTACCGCGGCCAGGTTGCTTTGCAAACGGGAACCTTCTCCCGCCTGTCGTTGGCCCAGGATCAAGCCCGCTGGCTAACCGCTCAGGGGTTACCGGCAGTGGCGGTGTCGCTGGTAGGAGAAAATGCGGGCCAGGATCCCATCTCCAACCCAGCACAAGGAGAGCGCTATTGGGTGTTGGTGGCCGATCCCACCGGGGAGAAATGGCCTGCGCTAAAACAACTCCTAGAGGGATCCCTGCCCTTGATCTACGATGACCTGCGGGTGGTGCGCACAGGTGGGTTTGCCGACCCTGCTGCTGCCGCCGAGCAGGTGCGTTACTTGGCCGGCCAAGGCTACGAAGCGGGGATCTTCCCCGCCGATCTGCGCCGCTCTCAGCCTCTTTTGCAAGCGGATCCCGTCTCCTCCTCGCCTGCCCAGGCTGTTCCTCCTGGGGAAGAAGGTGGCAGCGGATTTTGGGTGGTGGTGCCGGCTGGGGAAGAGGCCCTACCCAAGCTGCAACAGTTTGCCCCTGATGCCTTCCTGCGGGGCTCAGTGATTCAGGTGGGCACCTACCGGCAACGGGCCAACGCCGAACAGGCGCGGCGCTCTCTGGCCGAAGCAGGGTTCGATGCCCGCATCCTGCCCGTGGAGTAGCCAAGAGCCACTTCCGCCATAAACGCTCTCCTCCTTCCCTGCCGTTGGGGATCCCCATTCGGCCCAAATGGCGACTTGGGTGAGTTTCTGCTTTTGACATACTCCCCACCCTACTGGCTTGTCAAAGCCTACAGCCCGCTTGGGCGAATAGAGCGGTTGACTACCCTGCCACTGCCCTGAGCCTACCGTAAAGCCCTCCTCAAGGACGGAGCGTTTGGGCAACTGGGCTAAGAAGGATAGGCCAGCCGTTGCACCACCTGTTTGCAATACACCACCTGTTTCAATAGCAGTGCGGAGCATTTTTCCTAGAGGGCTTGCTTAGCCTGCTGCAGCGTCTGCTCAAACACCTCCAGCGGCTGCGCACCGGAGAAGGCAATGCCGTTCAAGATGAAATGGGGAGTGCCACCGATGCCCAGTTGAGAGGCCAAGTCAATATCTCGCTGAATGGCGCGCTCTGCCGCCCGACTGCGCCGATCCCGATTGAATTTTTCTATATTCAGGCCCAGCTTCTCAGCAGTGGCCACATAAAACCCATCCCCAAGCTGGGATTGGTTGGCAAACAGCTCGTCGTGAAACTCCCAGAACTTACCTTGACGTTGGGCGGCCCAAGCAGCCCGGGCAGCCGACATCGCTTCTGGGTGGATGCTGGTCAGGGGCAGGTGCTTGTACACCAAGGTCACCTCATCCCCGTGGTCGGCCATGAACTGCTTGAGGGTGCTGTGGGCGCGGGCGCAGAAGGGGCATTGAAAATCGGAGAACTCCACCAACACTAACCGCAGAGCGTCGGATCCCAGTCGAGGGGAATCTCCGATGACGGCGCGTGGGTTCTCCCGCAGTTGACGGCCAAATTCTTCCGCCAGCCGCTGCTGTTGTTGCTGCTGCTCCTGGTACTGTCGCTGCTGGTATTCCTGTACGGCCTCCAGAATCACCTGGGGGTTCTTTCGAATGATCTGCAGCACCTGCTCTTCCAAATCTGCCGGGGCAGCCGCCGCCGCTGGTAGGAAAACCGGAGCTCCACTTCCCACTCCCAGCAGAACCGTCAGCCCGAACAAAAGTCCAGCCCGGGCCAAGCTCCGCCCCCAAGCGCGAAAAATCCTCACCAGCCTATGCATCCCAACCCCCCTCTCAAACATGCCTAGAGCCGTCGCAACTCACCCAGCCTACCGTCAGATCCCAACAGTGTCTATCACTCGTTCGGGGGGGTTAGGAATTGGTGACCTGCAGAAGCTGCTCCTTGATCCGCTGCAACTGGCTGGCCCAGCGGGGATCCGGCTCAGAGGCTGCCTCACTTTCGGCGACGACGGTGGAGCGCCCACCCTTATTGCCGCGCTGGCGTTGCTTTTTGCTGGGGGCAGGGTTTTCTGCCGACTCTTTAGAGCCCTTGGCCTCAGAATCTCTGGACGCTCTGGAATCTTTGGAACCTCTGGACTCTTTGGATGAAGGCTCAGAGGTCGCTGTTTTGGATTCGCCTTCTTCCCCTCGGTCGCGCGGCTGGGCGAGCTCAATGCGCAAGTTGACATCCCCAAAGCTGTGGCCGTTGAACTTTTCGATGTACTGCTGCGCCTGCTCTTCGGTGTTCACCGTTACAAAGCCGAAGCCGCGGCATTTGCCTGTCTTCCGATCCCGGATCACCTTGGTGGAAATGACCTCACCGGCAGAGCGAAAGAGCTTCTCCAGTGCCTGACGATCCACCTCTTCCGGCAGATTTCCAACATACAGACGCACAGGCATGATCCAGCGAAGCTCCTAATCGAAATAACAAAAGGCCAAAATGCAAAGCGCTACATCTAGGGCGCTCAAGCCCATAACATCAAACCCGGAACCCGGTAGTCCATTGTCACACCATAGCGCGCCGCAAAGCGCAACCCTTGGCAATCACGAAGCTATTTTTTAATTTACCTCAACCTGGAGCCGCGAAGACGAGGAGAACGGTTTTTGTGAACGACTGCTTTGTACAGCCGGTTTGTACAGCCGGTTTGTACAGCCGGCTTTTGCAGCTAAGCTAAGCCGGTGTTGTTCAGGCGATCCCGATGTTGAAAAGGTCGCGCCTGGGGGCCTGTGTAGTCGGCTACAAGATGTCCTTGCCCTCGCAGTTGGTAGCGGTAAGTCACCAAGCCTTCCAAGCCCACCGGGCCGCGCGGCGGCAGTTTTTGGGTGCTGATGCCCACTTCTGCCCCAAAGCCGTAGCGAAACCCGTCGGCAAAGCGGGTGGAAGCGTTGTGAAAGACCCCCGCTGCATCTACTTCATCCAAAAATCGCCGGGCAGCAGCGGCATCCTCGGTTACAATCGCTTCGGTATGGCGGGATCCGTACTGCTGGATGTGGGCAATGGCCTCGTCAAGGGAGTCAACCATCTTGATCGCGAGGATCAAGTCGGCATACTCGGTGCTCCAGTCGTCCTCGGTGGCCGGGATCAGATCGGGCACCAGCTCGCGGCAGAGGGGATCCCCCCGCAATTCCACCCCCTTTTCCCGCAGGGCCTTGACCGCCAGAGGCAAAAAGTGGGGGGCTATGGCCTTGTGGACCAACAGGGTCTCGATGGCATTGCAGGCGGCGGGGTACTGGGTTTTGCTGTCCACCGTCAGCTTGATCGCCATGTCCACATCCGCTGCCCGATCCACGTACAGGTGACACAGGCCATCGGCATGGCCCAATACCGGGATGCGGGTATTCTCCAGGATGTAGCGGACAAAGCTGCTGGAGCCGCGGGGGATGATCAGGTCTACCAGCCCCTCCAGTTGCAGTAGGGCCTTGACCTCGGCGCGGCTGGTGAGCAACTGCAGGGATCCCTGGGGAAACTCTGGGATCTGCTGCAGGCCCGCCTGGATGGCCGCCATCAAGGCTTGACAGGAGAGCAAAGCTTCGGATCCCCCCTTGAGCAAGACGCTATTGCCGGTTTTCACCGCCAGGGCAGCAATTTGCACCAAAGCATCGGGCCGCGACTCGAAGATCACCCCCAGGACCCCCAAAGGGTAGGTGCGCCGTTCCAAAATTAGCCCCTCGTCCAGTTCCCGGATCAGCAAAGCTCGGCCTACCGGATCCCCCAGCCGGATCACCTGCCGCACTCCGGCCACCATGTCGGCCAGTTTGTGGGCATCCAGCTTCAGGCGAGCATAGGCAGATGCCGACAACTCCCCGGCTTTCACCATCTCCGCCGCCCGCTCCAAATCCGCCCGGTTGGCGGCCAAGATAGACTCTTGGTGCTCCAACAAGGCAGTGGCCATGGCCTCTAGAGCGGCATTCTTAATAGCCGTGGGCAAGGTGGCCGTGTGTTGGGCAGCAGCGCGGGCCAACTGCACTTGGGACAGCAGCGGGCGCTCTGAGGCAGAGGCAAGCGAGCTGGGGCAATCGGTGGCAAGGGACATAGAGTCAGAAAGGGGGCAAAGTGCCCATTTGGAAGAAAAGGGTTGCGATGATAGGTTGTAACAAAGTTGTGTTGAACTGTGATCCTAGAAGCACCCCCGGCAGGGATCCCTATGCTAGGTTGGGCACAGTCGGTTGGGGTTATCTGTAGCCTACCAAAATCCGGATCCCACTTGCTGCGGCAGGGGAGCCCTTCATCGCTCTCGATGCTTCTAAGCTGAAGTTCGCATAGGGGAAGACCCTTGCTCGAAACCCAGTTCCCTGACAATTAGAGATCGACAATTAGAGATCCACCTCTGGAGATCCACCTCGTCAACCTTGACTTTTAGCGCCTTCCAGGAGAGCCAATGAGAAAGCGTGGGTTTGTGGTCAGTGCAACGGCTGCAGTGATGACAGCGGTATCGCTGGTCGGCGTGCAGCTATCTATGCCGGGTTGGGCGGGGTTTCGCCGGGATCCCAAAGAGGTGGTGGACGAGGTTTGGCAAATTGTCAATCGGGAATATGTGGATCCGTCTTTTAATTCCCTGGATTGGGAAGCGGTGCGGCGGGATCTGCTCAGCCGAGAGTATGCCACCCGAGAAGATGCCTACGCGGCCATCCGGGAAGCCCTGAAGAAACTGAACGATCCCTACACCCGATTTCTGGATCCGGATCAGTTTGCCAGCATGCAAATCGATACATCCGGTGAGCTGACCGGGGTGGGGATCACGCTGGGCATGGATCAGGAGACAAACGAGCTGGTGGTGATCTCCCCCATTGAAGGGTCTCCTGCCGACCGGGCTGGGATCAAATCCAAAGACGTGATCGTGCGCATCGACGACAAGTCCACCGAAGGCATGGACACCAACGCTGCAGTCAACCTCATTCGGGGCGAGCCGGGTACGCGGGTGCGGCTGACCATTCGCCGCGAGGGGGAAGGGCTAAAGGTGTTCGATTTGGTGCGGGAAAGAATTGAGCTGGCCACCGTGCGCTACGAGGTTCACGAGGAAAACGGCCTGCCCATTGGCTATATCCGGATTACCCAGTTTTCCGGCAACGCCGCCGAGAAGATGCGCCAAGCCATTCGCGAGCTGGAAAAACAAGGGGTAGCCGCCTACGTTCTGGATTTGCGCGCCAACCCAGGGGGCCTGCTCTACTCCAGCGCCGAGATTGCCCGCATGTGGATTAACCGGGGCAGCATTGTCTCGACGGTGAACCGCCAAGGGGAGCAGGATCGCCTGACGGCCAACAACACGGCCCTTACCGATAAACCTTTGGCCGTTTTGGTGGATGGTGGCTCGGCCAGCGCCAGCGAGATTCTGTCGGGGGCTCTGCAGGATAACCGTCGCGCCGTGATTGTCGGCACGCAAACTTTCGGCAAGGGCCTGGTGCAGTCGGTGCATCCCCTGTCCGATGGATCTGGGCTGGCGGTAACCATTGCCCGTTATCGCACTCCCAACGGTAACGACATCGACCACAAGGGCATTACCCCCGACATTTTGGTGGAATTGTCCGAGGAAGATCTGAAGCGGCTCAGCCAGAACCGAGAGCTGGTGGCCACCCCAGCCGACCCACAGTACGCTGCTGCCATCCAGGCTCTGCAGGCTCAGATCTCTGCCCGTCGGCAGCAGGCCCAAGAGGCCATTCGTTCTTCTTCACGTTAGCCGGTGTTGGGAGCGGTTTTGATGGGTTTGAGATGGACATTCCTGAAGCCGTGGTTGAGGGAATGGCCAAACCCTTGAGGACTGTCCACCAACCCTGGGTTGAAAATGCTTTTATTGTTTCTGTAGGTGGCGCGTAGCACAATGGCGGGGTCGAAGATCGCGGGATCCATGAATTTGGTCGGACGGGATCTGCTCAAGCTCAGCGACCTAACCCCGGCGGAGCTGTCGGCCCTGCTAGCCCAGGCGGCTGAGTTAAAGCGGGATCCCTATCGGGTGGAGCTGCGGGGTCGGGTGTTGGGGCTGTTGTTTCAGAAGGCTTCTACCCGCACCCGCGCCAGTTTTACGGCAGCCATGGCCCAATGCGGGGGCAGCACCCTCGATCTGGTGCCGACAGTGATGCAGGTGAGCCGCGGCGAACCCCTGCAGGATACGGCCCGCGTCCTCTCCCGCTACCTGGATGTGATCGCCATTCGCACCTACCACCAGAAGGAACTGGAAACCTTTGCCGAGTATGCCGATATTCCGGTGATCAACGCCCTCACCGATCAGTTTCACCCCTGTCAGGTGTTGGCCGATCTGCTCACCATTCAGGAGAACTTTGGCCAACTGGCGGGCCTGACCCTGGCCTATTGCGGCGATGGCAATAACGTTGCCCACTCCCTGCTGTTGGGTTGTGCCATGAGCGGGATCCACATCCGCGTCGCCACCCCCCCCGGTTACGAGCCGGATGCGGCAGTGGTGGAGCAAGCCCGCACTCTGGCCCAGGGATCCCAGGTGTTGGTGCTGCAGGATCCCCAGGAAGCCGTCTCTGGATCCCAGGTGGTCTATACCGACGTGTGGGCCAGCATGGGTCAAGAAGCTGAGGCCGAGGCCCGCAAGGCCACCTTTCTGCCCTACCAGGTCAATGCCGAGCTGATGCAACAGGCAGATCCGGAAGCCATTGTGCTGCACTGCCTGCCGGCCCACCGGGAAGAGGAAATCACCACTGAAGTATTGGAGGGATCCCAGTCCCGCGTGTGGGATCAGGCGGAAAATCGCCTACATGTGCAAAAGGCACTCCTGATTCAGGTGCTGGGCGCAGGATGACCCCTCACCCCCAGGCTAGAGAGCGGGTTAGCAAATGAGCTTACCGGAAAACTGGGTCTATGGTCATTTCGATTTAAACCAGGACACTGCACCCACACCCCAAACGTTGGTCGCGTCGGCGTTGCAGAGCAATAGCGTTGCGGAGCGATAATGCAGAGGGCCAGAAGGTTTTTCAAGGACTCCGTCCCGCTGGCGCGACCAGTAGCCTAGGCGTCTCACCCTAACCTGAAATGACTATATTTGACAAAACTGGCCCAAATCCTAAGCTGGCTACCGATTACTGCTGGGGCGGCGGGCGGCAATTGCCAGGCTGACATTGGGCACCCGCTGCAGAGTATCCATCACCTCCACCACCTTGCCGTGGGAGAGGGCCAAATCGGCGTTGATCACCACCAAGCGCCGCCCTTCAGCCGGCTTCTCGGCCAGGATGCGTTCCACTGCCGGGATCAGGGCAGAAATATCGGCAATTTTCTCCTGATTGACGGCAATCTGTCCTTCCGCCGTCACGCTCACCGTTACATCCGGCTGCAGACGAACTTCGGCTGTGGTCGCGTCCGGCAGGTTCACATCCAGAGCCTCGGAGCGGGTGAGCACCAAGCTGGCGATCACGAAAAACACCAAGATCGAAAAAATGACATCGATCAAAGGCACGATGTTGATCTCGCCGGATCTAAAGTTTTCTTCCGGGATTCGCATAGGCTACGAGGGCTCAAGCGACGAGTAAGGGGGAAGGGTAGAGCTGCCGCTGGGGCTGGGCTTTGTGTAGGGGTACTGAGAAAGCTGCTGGGCCTGCATTTCTTGCCGTTGCCGATGCAGCAGTTCCAGCTCGCCGCCGTACTCCTGGATCTTGGAAAGTTGCCGCAGGTACAAAGAGCGGAAGACATTGGAGATCAGCAGAGTGGGAATGGCCACGATCAGCCCAAAGGCCGTCGAGTACAGGGCTTCGGCGATCCCCTGACCTACCCCCTGCGTATCGGTGCCGCCGATATCCCCCAGTTGGATGGAGCTGAGGATCTGGATGATGCCGGTAACGGTGCCCAGCAAGCCCAGGAAAGGGGCGACGGTAATCACGGTGTCGAAGACCGTGTTGAAGCGCTTTAGCAGGGGCACCTCTGCCGCCAAGGCGGTTTCCAGGGCCAACTTAAAATCTTCCGGGCTGGCCTCGTTCAGCTCCAGCCCGGCCAAAAAGATGCGGGCAATCGGCAAATCGGCATTTTGCTCCAGCAAATACTGGGCAGCGCGCGGGTTGCGCCGGTACTGACTCAGGGCCTGCCGCACCACCTCCTCCTGCCGATGGGTGATCTTCCACCAAAACAGCACCCGCTCAATGCAACAGGCCACCGAGAAGACCGAGAACGTCAACAGGGGGATGGAGTAATACCAACCCTGGATCATGAGCTGCAAGACTCTATCCATCGATCCTGATTCCCCCCTCCAAGCGGCAATTTACGCTCATCTTGTCATAGCACTTTCTCGGCAGGGCTGGGATCCCTTCTTGCGCGGCGAAGGTTGCACCTTTTGGCAATTTTGCCCCCATGCCGGATCTCATCTCGTCAATTGTCAATCCAGAGGGCATACTGGTTGCAACAATTTTGGATCCCGAGGGCGTGAATTATGAAATTCAGACGCTGGTTGGGTCTTTGCTGCGCCGGCTTGATGGCCTTGCTGTTGACGGCTTGCGGCAAGGGATCCGCCCCCTACGACAGCATCGTGGTCAATTTTGTAAACACGGCCACCCCCAGTCAGATTGCTGCTATCGCTAAAGAGTATCACTTGACGCTCCGCCCCAGCAGCGACAGCGCTTTTGCCCGCCAAGAAGCGATCTACCTGTTTGACGTGGATGCCAACCACCTGGGATCCACGCGGCGGCTGGTTAAGCGGCTCACCGACGAAGCCTTGATCGAGTATGCTCACCCCAACTATCAATTCCAGGCGGCTTTCGTGCCCAACGACCGCCTCTATCCCCAGCAATGGAACCTCAGGGCCATCCGCATGCCGGAAGCCTGGGACATCTCCCAAGGGGAAGGGGTGACGGTAGCCGTGGTGGACACGGGAGTAACACGAGTGCCGGATCTAGCCCAAACCCAATTTGTTAAGGGCTACGACTTTGTGGATGACGATGAGGAGCCGGAAGACCTCAACGGCCACGGCACCCATGTGGCGGGAACCATCGCCCAATCCACCAACAATGTCTTGGGTGTAGCCGGCATTGCCTTCAAGGCCAAGATCATGCCGGTACGGGTGTTGGATGCCAATGGCTTTGGATCCCTGTCGGATGTGGTGGAAGGGATCCGCTATGCTGCCGACCACGGGGCTACGATCATCAACCTCAGCCTGGGTAGCCGCGCTTCTGCCCAACTGATGGAAGAGGCAGTGGCCTATGCCCATAGCAAAGGGGTGACGGTGATCGCAGCCGCCGGCAACGAAAACTCCAACCAGGTGAGCTACCCGGCCCGCTACCCGCATGTGATCGCCGTCTCGGCCACGGGGCCCAACGGGGAAAAAGCTCCCTACTCCAACTATGGGGTGGGGGTGGACATCTCTGCCCCCGGCGGAGCCAAAACTCCCGATCACCCCGAATACGGCATCCTGCAGCAAACCATCAATCGTCGTAACCCCAACGAGCCGGTCTTTGCCTACTTCCAAGGCACCAGCATGGCCACTCCCCACGTAGCCGGTGTGGCAGCTCTGATCCAGGCTCAGGGCATCAAAGACCCGGACAAGGTGGAGGAAGTGCTGAAAATGTCGGCTACCCCAGTGCCCGGCGACAAACAGAACTTCTACGGGGCTGGTCGTTTGGATGCAGCCAAGGCGCTGGCCAGGGCCACAGGGCAACAGGAGGAAAACCCCTTGGTGCTCTGGTTGAAGGACTTCCTGCAGTACCTGAACAACAATGGCTACCTCAACCCGCGCTTCTGGTTCGATGGTGGCCCGATTGCTCTGGTGCCGAAGCTGCTGATGGTGGTGGGCGGCTACATTATCCTGGTGCTGATCCGCTGGTGGCTGGCTCCCAAGCGGCTGCTGCAGACGGTGCCTTTGCTGGCTGGGATGCTTTTGGGCAGTGCCGGTCTTTTCCCCTTGCAGGGGTTGGCGATTGTCGGTGGCCCCCGTTGGCCCTTCCAATTGGCGGGTAGCTCCCTGCCGGAGTTGGGCACCGCCTTTGCCCAGACCAATGCCTTGAACCCCCTATTTGCCAGCGTGTTGATCCCAGGCCTGTTGATGTTGCTGCTCCTGGGCCATCGGCGCTGGCGCTGGGCGGTGATCGGCCTGTGCATCGGCATGGCCTCGCATCTGCTCTTGTCCGGATCCCTGTTCTATGAGGGGGTGCTATGGCTTGGATCCTCTGCTTGGTTGGGTCGCTCCTTCTTGCTCTTCAATGGCTTGCTCTGCCTGGGCCTGGCCTACTTGGGAGCGCAAGCGTCTACGGAATCTCAGTCCACGGCAACCGGGCTGGCGCTGAGGCGGTGATGCAAGAGTACAGCGGTACCATCCAGTTCCTGGATATTGAAGGGGGGGTGTGGGTGCTAACCCTGCCTTCCGGCGAGCACTACGCCCTTTTCCGTGCCCCCAAAGAGCTCTTGCAAGAGGGGCTAGAGGTCACCATCCAGGGACAGATCAAAGAAGACATGGTGACGGTGGCTCAGGTAGGGCCGGTTTTGGAAGTCAGGAGCTTCCGGCGGCAGCCCTAGCTTGGCTTGCGGCTCCGGCCAAATAAAATCGGGGATCCCTGTTTGGGGATCCCTGCTTTTCTGGAGTGCTTTTATGTCATTTCGATTCAAACTAAGGCACTCACCCACACCTAAAACCACCTAAAACGCTGGTCGCGTCGTCGCGTCAGCGTTGCGGAGCAATAACGCATGGGGTCAGAAGGCTTTTTTCAGCAGCCCAGGCGTCTCACCCTAACCTGAAACGACGCTATTCGCCAAAGAGAGAAGGGATCCCCACTAGGAAAACGCAGCCTCCAGCTCCTGCAGCGTCTTTTTCACCTTGGCTTGGGCTGCTTCCACCTCAGGTTGGTCATAGGCTTTGGCAGCAAAGTCCAGTTGTTCCAAGCTGCGGCCCATCTCCTTGGCCAGGCGCAGCACTTCCCGCTTTTGCTTATCCGGCAGGGTAGCCGCCAGGCCGGTCAAGGTCTTACGAGTGAGTCCCATCGGCCCGTGGATGTAGGAGCGAATCTCCAACCAGTCCTCCGCCTCCACCAGGCTTTGCAGTCGCTCCACCTGTTGCTCCAGTTGTTGCAGCTCTCGGGGCAGGACAGCAGCCGCTTGCACAGGAAGGGATCCCAGCCATAGCCCCAGTGTCAGGATGGCAACCAGCAACACACTCCGCCAGCGACAGATCATCACACACCTCCCACATGCCTGCAACAGGCTTGATTTCTTGGCCATCATTGGGCAACCAAATGAATAGTTTACCTGCTGGCTGCACCCCAACCCCTTGGCCGCCTCTCGAAGAGCCCAACAAATCGGTTAGGCTAGAGCTGTAAAAGAATGTAAACGACACTCTCATGCAACGCATCATCCTCATGACCGGCAAGGGTGGAGTCGGCAAAACCTCGATGGCGGCGGCGACCGGCTGGCGTTGTGCCGAGATCGGCCTGAAAACTCTGGTGCTGAGCACAGATCCGGCTCACTCTCTGGCCGATAGCTTCGATCAGCCCTTGGGCCACGAGCCGGTCGAGGTCAAACCCAACCTTTGGGGAGCGGAGTTGGACGCCCTCAACGAACTGGAGCTGAATTGGGGATCCGTCAAAACCTACATTACCCAGGTGTTGCAGGCGCGAGGGCTAGATGGGGTGCAGGCACAGGAGCTGGCGATTTTGCCAGGGATGGATGAGATCTTTGCCCTAGTGCGGGTGAATCGCCATTACGACGAAGGCAAGTTCGATGTGTTGATCATCGACTCGGCCCCTACAGGCACGGCCCTGCGCCTCTTGAGCCTGCCGGATGTTTCTGGCTGGTACATGCGCAGGTTCTACAAACCCCTGCAGGGGCTGGCGCAAATGCTGCGTCCTATTGCCGAGCCGATTGTGAAGGGGCTGACCGGGATCCCGCTGCCGAATGACCAGGTGCTGGATGCTCCTTATGAGTTCTATCAGAAGATTGAGCGGCTGGAGCGCATCCTCACCAACAACCGCATCACCTCCGTGCGGCTGGTCACTAACCCCGAAAAGATGGTGATCAAAGAATCGCTGCGGGCCCACGCCTACCTCAGCCTTTACGGGGTGGCCACCGATTTGGTGATTGCCAACCGCATCTTGCCCGATGGAGTGGTGGATCCCTACTTTGCCGCCTGGAAGGCTGCCCAGCAAAGATATCGGCAGGAAATCCACGAAAACTTTGCCCCCCTGCCGGTCTTCGAGATCCCGCTGTACTCCGAGGAGTTGGTGGGGTGGGATGCCCTGGCCCGCCTGAAAAAAGACCTCTGGGGGGATCGCAACCCGGCGGACGTGCTCTATGCCGAGCAAACTCTGAATGTGGTGACCGACAACGGCCAGTACCGACTGGATCTTTACCTGCCCGGGATCCCGAAAGAGCGGGTGGAATTGACCAAAACCGGGGATGAGCTGAACATCCGCATCGGCAACCACCGCCGCAACTTGGTGCTGCCTCAGACTTTGGCGGCCATGACCCCGGCCCGCGCCAAGATGGAAGAAGACTACCTGCGCATTCATTTTGCCGCTTGAGCCTGTAGCCGCTAACAGGCCCGTTTCGCTTACTTTTGGGTCCCCGAACGTGAAGTTGACCTTCTGGGCTTTTTTCAAGCGCATACAAGCCCACGCTCTTCCGTCTCCACCTCGACCCTGGTCGCGTCAGTGTTGAACGGCAACGACGCAGCGACAGCGCAAGATGGCACAATGAAAAAATCCCCCACCTCTAAAGATTGATCGCCAAGGATCCCTCCACAGAAGAGCATGAGATCATGCTGTTGCTTCGTATCTTCCTGGTGGCTCTCCTCATCGCTTTGACAGGTTGGTTTTCCCCTCCCGCCAGCGCCCTGCTCAACGACGACCGTTACGATGGCAACATCTTTGCCCTCTACGGGGCCAACGGCGGCATGATCCCCCCCCGCGTCTCCCTGAAGCAGGCGAAAGAGCAAGGGATCCCGGCCCTCCTCGTGTATTACATCGATGACAGTAGCGATTGCAAAAAATACGCCGCCACCATTGCCAACCTGCAGGTTCGCTACGGGCTGGGGGTCTATTTCATCCCCTATTCCGTCGATTCCCTCCTGCCCGGCGACGAGCGCGGCCAATACTACACCGGACAAGTGCCTCAAACCCTCCTCTTCGACCCAGAGGGAAATATCGTCTATCAATCCGTCGGCAACCGCCCCATCACCGAGGTGGAAAACGCTATTCGCGCCCTCTTCAAGTTGGATCCCGTTCCCCCAGGGCTGATCAAAGCCAAACCCTTCAACGAGATCCAAACCGGATTTGCCGGATCCCGTTCTCCCCAAGCCTACCCCCCTACAAAGGCCCAGCCGTGACGGCCAACCCCAATCGCGATAGCGGGACGGAATCCTTTCCCTCCGATTCTCTCGAGGCTCTGCAGGAAAAACTCCAGAGTCTCCAGGCTCGCCTTGCCGATCTGCGGGAACTGGAGCGCATGGCCCAGCTTTCCCCTGAACAATGGGCTGAAATCCAAGCCGAAGCCAGCCAACTGGAGCAACGCCTCCAGGCTTATGTGCTAGAGGTGTTTAATCCTGTCCCTGCCACCTTTTGGCAGGTGGTGCGCTTCGGCGGCCTTGGCCTGCTGCTCGGCATTGCCCTGCAGCGCTGGGTGCTGAGCTAGCCTACCCCTTAGGATAGAAAAGCTCTCGGATCCCGGAGCTCTTGTCCATGCGCATGCGACGTTCCAAGCCGTTTAGTCTTGACCGCATGACCTCCCGTTTTCTGCCTCTGGTCATTTCGATTCAAACTAGGACACTAAACCCATAAACCCAATGTTGATTATACGCGGCTAGAAGGCTTCTCTCACTCTCAATGGCCCAGGCGCCTCACTCTAACCTGAAACGACTATAAGACGATAGCTAAGTTGGCCGTGATAGGCTCAACAAGAGAGTTATTCCCACCATCAAACTCCCCCAAATCCAAACAACCTGTCGCAGCAGCCCCAAACTTTCCTGCACCACTTGCGGGGTCAAAGGGCGAGCCGGGATCCCCAATTTGGGTTTCACCTTCGGGATCCCGCGATAGAAATTGGTTCCCCCCAGTTGGATCTGCAGCCGCCAGGCAAAAGCCGCCTCGCTCCACCCGGAATTGGGGCTGGGATCCGCCTGCGCATCCTGACGACACCGCTGCCAAAACCCCCAGGGATCCCGGCTGAGCAGGGCCAGGGTGAGCACCGTCAGGCGGCAGGGCAGCCAAGTCAGCCCATCCTCACAGCGGGCCGGCACCGTGCCCAAATGGGTGAAGGGGGGATGGCGGTAGCCTACCATCGAATCCAGAGTGCTGCTGGCCTTGTAGGCCAAGGCCAAGGGTGCCCCTCCCAAGAAGGCGTAGAACAGAGGGGCAGTCGCTCCGTCGGGGGTATTTTCGGCCACCGTCTCAATCACCGCCCGCAAAATCTCCGGCTCCGTCAGGTGCTCTGTATCCCGCCCCACGTAGCGGCTGAGCCGTTGACGGGCCTCCGGCAGATCCCCTTTTTCCAAGGGATCCAACACCTCCAACGCAGCAAAGCGCAGGCTGCGCCCTCCCAGACAACTGGCCATGAGGGTTACCTGCATGAGGATCCCTGCCCAGGGATGGATGGCATTGCCAATGGCGACCAGCCCCCAGCCTATGCCGTAGGATCCCCCCACCAGAGCCAGGGTGAGCACTGCCCCGCCCCACCGTTGTGCTTGCGGAGTCGAACAGTGCTTGAGGATATAGCCTTGTCCCCAGGCAATTACAGCCCCCATCACCCGCACCGGATGAGGCCAACCCCAGGGATCCGCCAGCAGGTAATCCAATACCAAAGCTGCCGCCAGCACCAGCCCGGCAGTCGGTTGGGCCGGAAAAAACAGCCAGCCGCCGGGAAAGGGCTCCGTCCCACTAACGCGAAAGGACTCCGTCCCGCTAACGCGATCAAACCACAAATCCACTCTCCTGATCCTGAGCCGCTTGCCAGCTCCGGGCATCAAAATACAGATCTTCCAGAGTGGTTTCCTCCAACACCTGCTGCACCCGTCGAGCGATCCGCTGCCACAGGGCTTCCGTCACCCAGTCCAGCCGCTCCGCCGGATGCACGGCTGAAGGATTAGAACTGTCCATGAGAGGATCCAAGGATTCTCCCACTGCCGCCAAAATGGCGCTGATCGGGATCCGCCGCGGCGCCCGTGCCAACCGGTAGCCTCCCTGGGCCCCCCGTTGGGAACAAACCAAGCCGGCCTGGCGCAACTCAATCAGCAACTTTTCCAGGTAGGGAGCTGGGATCCCCTGTCGCTGAGCAATGGCCCGCACCGAAGCCATTTGCCCGGAGCCGAGCATCGCCAGATCCAACAAAGCTTTGATGCTATAGGTGGCCCGCGTTGTCAAGCGCACCGGGATCCCTCTCCGCAGCACTTCTCGATCCTGCCATAGGACTCCGTCCCGCTACCGCGAAAGGACTCCGTCCCGCTACCGCGAAAGGACTCCGTCCCGCTACCGCGAAAGGACTCCGTCCCGCTACCGCGAAAGGAC
>NZ_JANSIF010000038.1:22381-30543 GCF_047461935.1 Synechococcus sp. R55.4
TCCGTCCCGCTACCGCGAAAGGCAGATGCTTGGGTATCGGGGCACCGGCCAAGAGAGGTTAATCTGGGGATCCGAGGCGATCTCTAATTGATCTAATTGGCTATTGTCTGGTTATCGGCAGCTCAGCCTTGGAGCTCGGGATGGAACACCCCACCGCCAGCCTTTATTTGGTGGCTACCCCCATCGGCAACCGCGAAGACATCACCCTGCGGGCGCTGCGGGTTTTGCGGGAAGTGGACTGGGTGGCGGCAGAAGATACTCGCCACTCCGGCCAGCTTCTTAAACATTTTCAAATCTCCGCCCGCCTCATCAGCTATCACGAGCACAACGCTGCCCAACGGATCCCGCAACTCCTGAAGTATCTGTCGGCGGGCCAGTCGGTGGCCCTGATCAGCGATGCCGGCACCCCCGCCATTTCCGATCCGGGAGAAGAGTTGGTGCGCGCCTGCATTCAGGCCGGGATCCCGGTGATCCCTGTGCCGGGGCCGGTAGCTGCTGTTGCCGCCTTGACCGCTTCGGGCCTGCCTACAGGACGATTCGTGTTCGAGGGATTTTTGCCGCTTAAACCCAGTCAGCGACAGGCCCGCCTGCAACAGTTGGCCCAAGAAGAGCGCACCGTCGTTCTCTATGAAGCCCCCCATCGCCTGCGCCAAACTCTGCAGGATCTGCTGGATCACTGCGGCCCAGAGCGGCAGGTTGTGCTGGCGCGGGAGCTGACCAAGCTGTATGAGTCCTTCTGGCGGGGATCCCTGGCAGCAGCTCTGGAGCACTGCGCCGCCCAGCCGCCGCGGGGGGAGTTCACCCTCTTGCTTGAGGGATATGTGGGTGCCGTTCCCAGCCCTAACCCTGTCAGAGGCGGGACGGAGTCCTTGAATGGGCGGGGAGACAGTGAATCGGAAGCGGAAATTCGTCAAGAAATGGCCCGATTGCTGGCCGAAGGCCTGTCCCGGTCTGCAGCCAGCCGCCGGTTGGCCCAGCGTCTGCAGGGATCCCCCATCTGGACGCGGCGCCGCCTTTACAATCTATCCTTGCAGCTTGAGCCGCTCTCCAGTTCTGTGATTGCTGCGCAACGCTCTGGCGGAAAGGAGTCCTTTCCTGCGTGCGTCAGTTTCCAAGACGACGGCGAGACCGAGTCCTGAGGCGTTCGCGTTAGCGGGACGGAGTCCTATGGCACGGATTTTGTTGGTGGACGATGAAGTGGAGTTGGCCGATTCTCTGGCCCAGCAATTGAGGCGAGAGGGCTACACGGTGGACGTCGCCTACACAGGAGGGCGAGCCTGGGAACTGCTGCAAAAGACGGGATCCCTGCCCTACGATCTGCTGGTCTTGGATTGGATGTTGCCGGAGCTCTCTGGGCTTTCCCTCTGCCAGCGGGTGCGGCAGGTGGATTGCACCACCCCTATCCTGTTTCTGACGGCCAAAGATACCCTAGACGACCGGGTGGAAGGGCTGGATGCCGGGGCAGATGATTACCTGGTGAAGCCGTTTGAGCTGCGGGAACTGCTGGCGCGGGTGCGGGCCCTCTTGCGGCGAACCACAGGTACTGGAGAAGGGATCCCTCGCCTACAGATAGGGGATTTGGAGCTGGATCGGGAGAACCAGGTGGCCTACCGGCAGGGGCGGATGATCCACCTCTCCCAAAAAGAGTTTCGCCTGCTGGAGTACTTCATGACCCACCCCGGCCAGTTGCTCACCCACGACCAGATCTACGAGCAGGTGTGGGCCGGAGAGGATCCCCCCAGCAGCAACGTCTTGGCAGCCCAGGTGCGCCTGCTGCGGCGACGCCTCAGGTTGCCCGGGGCAGCAGAATTGATCCACGCCGTCTACGGCAAGGGCTATCGCTTCGGGCCTGTCGCCGGGGATCCCTAGCAGCCGTCCCACCTGTAGATAAAACCAAGGCTCCCCCGAAAAGAAGGAGCCCTGCCGGGTCTGGGGAGCGCTTTCAGTCAGCAATGCCACCAGGGCGTTCCCCCCTTCAACCCTGGGGAGCCCAGTCGCCGCGCTATCGGCAACTCCCCTCTCCTCCTGTGGGAAAGGGGCTGGGGGTGAGGGATCACTTGGACTTGAGCTTCTCGGCTTTCTCGATGGCCTCTTCGATGGTGCCCACCAAGTAGAAGGCTTGCTCCGGCAGATTGTCCAATTCCCCCGACAAAATGCGCTGGAAGCCCTTGATGGTGTCTGCCAATTTCACATACTTGCCGGGGGAGCCAGTGAATACCTCCGCCACGAAGAACGGCTGGGACAGGAAACGCTCGATGCGGCGGGCGCGGGCCACCACCAGCTTGTCCTCTTCCGACAGCTCGTCCAGCCCCAGGATGGCGATGATATCTTGCAGCTCTTTGTAGCGCTGCAGCGTTTGCTTCACTGCCCGGGCGGTGTTGTAGTGCTCTTCGCCCACAATGTCCGCCTGCAGGATGGTGGAAGAGGAATCCAGGGGATCCACCGCCGGATAGATACCCTTGGCTGCCAAGCTGCGGGACAATACCACCGTCGAGTCAAGGTGGGCAAAGGTGGTTGCTGGGGCCGGATCCGTCAAGTCGTCAGCAGGCACATACACCGCCTGCACCGAGGTGATGGATCCCTGCTTGGTAGAGGTGATGCGCTCTTGCAGGTTGCCCATTTCGGTAGCCAAGGTGGGCTGGTAACCCACCGCCGAGGGCATGCGGCCCAACAGCGCCGACACTTCCGACCCGGCCTGCACAAAGCGGAAGATATTGTCGATGAACAGCAGCACGTCCTGCTTGTTAACGTCGCGGAAGTACTCTGCCATGGTCAGGGCAGTCAGGCCAACCCGCATGCGGGCACCCGGTGGCTCGTTCATCTGGCCATAGACCAGCGCCACTTTGTCCAGCACACCGGATTCTTTCATCTCGTTGTAGAGGTCATTGCCCTCGCGGGTGCGCTCTCCCACGCCCGCAAACACCGATAGGCCAGAGTGCTCCTCGGCAATGTTGTGGATCAGCTCCTGGATGAGCACCGTCTTGCCCACGCCGGCGCCGCCAAACAGGCCCACCTTGCCCCCCTTTTTGAAGGGGGCCAGCAGGTCGATCACCTTGATGCCGGTTTCAAAGGGCTCTGGCTTAATCGTCAAATCGACAAGTGGAGGCGCACTGCGGTGGATGGGGGCAAATTCTTGGGCTTGAACGGGCTCTCCTTGGTCAACCGGCTCTCCCAGCACATTGAAAATGCGCCCCAGGGTGGGCTGCCCGACCGGCACAGTAATCGGAGCGCCCGTATCCACCACCGGCATGCCCCGCACCAGGCCGTCGGTCGAGGACATGGCCACCGCACGCACGCGGTTATCCCCCAAAAGCTGCTGCACCTCAAAGGTGACGTTAACCTTCAGGCCGCTTTCGGTTGTGCCCTCCACCTTGAGGGCATTGTAGATTTCGGGCAGCTTGCCGCTGGGAAACTCGGCGTCGATCACAGGCCCAATGACCTGAGTGATGTAGCCAACATTGGTGGCAGTAGCGGTGGCAGTAACCATGATTGAGGCTCAGCTCCTTGTGTGCTCAGTTATCGACTCAGCAATGCCGGGTGTAAATCATTATCATCATACAAATAAAGGGATCCCAGTTGCTGCCGCACTTTTGCCTGTCCAGCCTATGGGGGATCCCCGGCAGGGAGGGCTTTTCTTCGCTACCCTAGAGCTAGGTTAGAGAGGGGGATCGCCAGCGATGAGCCACTACGGAGGCCGTACCGCACAGCTCAGCTCCGTCAGGTTGGGAGGACGGCGTTCCCGCCCGCGTCGGGGCCGGGCCCTACAACTGGGGATCCTCGGCTTTTTGCTGGGGCTGGGGGCGATGGGGGCAGCCTGGTGGTACACCATTGGGCCGCGGCAGACGCTTTCCTTGTATTGGCTGACCAGTGCCGACAACTCCATTTACTATGTGCAGCAAGAGCGCACGGTTCGCGCCTTCGACGCTCAGGAAGCCATCCGCCTGGCCTTGGAGGAGCTGATTGCCGGCCCCCGGGATCCCCACCTCACCACGGCCATTCCCCCCCAGACGCGGGTGTTGGATGTGCGGGTGGAGGGCGACGATATTTTCCTCAACTTCTCCCCCGAATTCACGCAAGGGGGGGGATCCACGGCGATGATGAGCCGGATTGCGCAGGTGCTCTACACGGCCACCAGCCAAAACCCCGGCGCGCGGGTGTGGATCTCGGTGGAAGGCCGTGCCCTAGAAGTGCTGGGGGGAGAGGGGCTGATCCTGGATCAACCCCTGACACGGGCCTCGTTTGTGCCCAGCTTTCAGCTGCCAGCGGAGCCGGCAACCCCGAAGGACTCGGTCTCGCTGATGCAGTCGCCAAAGCATCGCGTAGCGATAACGGCCTCTTGAGGCGGAAACCATGAACTGGTTCCAGCGAGTGGGCAGCAGCTTTCTCCTGACCGGTCAGGTGATTCTGCATCTGATGCGGGGTCGTATCCATCGCCGCAACACCCTGGATCAGCTTTCGGCGGTAGGGCTGGAGTCGCTGCTGATTGTTCTGATTACGGCGGTGGTGATCAGCGGCGTTTTCACCATCCAGTTGGCGCGGGAGTTCATCAACTTTGGCGCTTCCTCCCTAATTGGGGGGGTTTTGGCGATCGCCCTTGCCCGCGAGCTGACACCGGTGGTGACGGCGGTGATCTTGGCCGGACGGGTGGGATCCGCCTTTGCCGCCGAGCTGGGCACCATGAAAGTCACGGAGCAGATCGACGCTTTGCTGTTGTTGCGCACCGATCCGGTGGATTATCTGGTGATCCCGCGGGTGCTGGCTGCGGGGCTGATGCTGCCGGTGCTCACCATCCTCTCCCTGCTGACGGGGCTGGTGGGGGGGATGATCATCTGCGCTTCGGCCTACAACATCTCTCCTGCAGTGTTTCTCAACTCGGCGCAAACCCTTCTGAGCTCCTGGGATTTGCTCGTCTGTTGTTTTAAGGCGATGGTGTTCGGGTCTTTGATCGCCATTGTTGGCTCCAACTGGGGCCTTTCCACCAGCGGGGGAGCCAAGGGGGTGGGTCGCTCCACCACCGATGCAGTGGTTACGGCGCTGCTGGGCGTGTTTGTCACCAACTTCCTTATTTCTTGGCTGTTGTTTCAGGGGCCGGGGAGCGCCCTCAGCCGCGCGTTGTAGCCACTTCTGCTGTCCCGTTAGCGTTGCGGGGCAATAGGGAGAGAGCTAGGATGGGATCCCCTTTCCCTTCAGCGGTGCAGAGCACTTTGCGAGTAGAATTTCAGATTTTCCGACAGTTGCCGCCGGAGCCGCCCCGCTGGCAGTCCTTCTGGCTGGAGACATCCCCTGGCGCCACCATTCTCGATTGCCTCAACCAGATCAAGTGGGAGCAGGATGGCAGCTTGGCCTTCCGCAAAAACTGCCGCAACACCATCTGTGGCAGTTGCGCCATGCGCATCAACGGTAGGGCAGCCTTGGCTTGTGGCCGACATGTGGGCGAAGAGCTGGATCCCCGCAGCCCCCAGCCGCAGCCTATTCGCATCGGCCCTCTGGGAAACCTGCCCGTTCTGCGGGATCTGGTGGTGGATATGCAGCCCTTCTGGAACGATCTCAGCCGGGTGGATCCCTTTGTCAGCACGGCGGGGCGACGCATCCCGGAGCGAGAATTTTTGCAGTTGCCTGCCGAACGGGAGCATCTCAACGCTGCCGGTGGCTGTATTCTCTGCGGAGCCTGCTATTCCGATTGCAATGCCAAAGAGGTGAACCCAGAGTTTGTCGGCCCCCATGCTCTGGCCAGAGCCAACCGCCTCGTCCAAGACAGCCGCGACAGCCAACGGGAACAACGCCTGCAGGCTCTGGATAGCTTGGCTGGTGTCTGGGGCTGTACCCGCTGCTGGAACTGCAACAGCGTCTGCCCGATGGGCGTGGCACCTCTGGATCAAATCACCGAACTCAAACAGGGGATCCTCTCCCGCCATGCAGACAAGACCGCTGCTCTGCCCACCGACCGTTCCCCATCGCACGCTGTTCGCGCTATTCGGACGGAGTCCTTGCCCATAGCCATCCGCCACCGCAAGACTCTGGTGCAACTGGTGCGCTCTGGTGGTTGGATAGATGAGCGCCGCTTTGCCCTGCAGGTGGTGGGCCGGGATCCCAAAGGGCTGCTCAGCTTGGTGCCTCTGGGGCTGCGCCTGTTGGTCAGGGGCAAATTTCCCTTTCGCTTCCAGCCCTCTGCAGGGGCGGCGACGGTACGGCGGCTTATCGACACGGTTAGGCAGGAAGGAAGGGATCCCCTCTAGGCTCCAGTTTTGAGGTTGTCTTGGCCGGAAATCAATCTGGCACTCAAAATCCGATCCCCCACTTTGATGTGGCGCAGCACCTCCGTTCCCTCGGTAACGTAGCCGAACACCGCATAGCGGCCATCCATGAGGTTTAACCCCGCCGGGGTGAGATCCGGCTCAGCCATAAAGATGAAGAACTGAGAAGAGGCGCTGTTGGGATCGTCGGGATAGCGGGCCATGGCCACCGTCCCTTCGGCGGAAAAGGGCAGAGCCGGTTCCACATCCCACAGGCCCATCTGATCAAAAGTCTGGCCGTAGCGGGGCATCACCTCACCTTTGGCGCGAATCTCCATGGGGATGGTGCGAACCTTGCCCGTGGCCGGATCCACATAGCCATCGGCAGGGCCAGGGGGATCCCCGGCCTGCGCCAGGAAGAAGGTCTCCACCCGGTCAAAGGTCAGGCCATCGTAGAAGCCCCGCTGCACCAGGTCGGCAAAGTTGCCGGCAGTGATGGGGGCGCTGTAGCCATCTAAGGTGATCACCATGCGCCCAGCGGTGGTGTTTAGCTCCACCTCTGCCCGCCCCAAGAGCTGAGGTTTGTCGGCATACTCAGCAGGCACTGTGTAGGGGAAAGCCCCCACCCAGTTGTTTTCGAGGGATCCCAACTCGTCCACTAGACGGTCGTAGGCAGCGCGGGCCTCTTCTTTGCCTTTGGATTTGCGCTCGCTGGCTTGGCCGATCACCCGCAACTGCTCCCGCAGCGCAGCCATCTGTTCAGAGGCTGGGGTCACCCGATCCGGAGGCAAGCTGGCCAGCAGGGAATCTCCATGGCGATCCAGAAGCCGCTCCACCTGGCGCACATCTCCCCGCACCGCTGACCAGCGGTTGTACTTCAGGTCGGTGTCGATTTTGGAGATGGCCTCATCAATTTCCAGCAGCTTCGTTTCCTGAATAGGCAACGCCCGCCGCAACAGGGTACGGGGATCCGTGATGGCATCCCCTTGGGGCAAAGCCAAGGCCGGGATCCCCCAGAGCGCCACCCCGCAGAGCAGAGCAGCTACGTAGAGGCCAATCCGGCAAAGGGATCCCCATTGCCAAAATCCTTGGGCACGCTGCGTCATGGTTCCTACCGACTGCAAAACCACTCCTGTCTCAGCCTGACATCCCACCGTCACAGGCGGCAAGCGCTGTCAAACCTCGATAGACATCTCCACGACTGGCTCACTCCACCTGGGGGAAAGCCGTCATCGCTACACGACGCTTTTGCGACCGCAATAGCGGGACCAACTTCTCCAAGGGCATGGCTACACGGCTCTCCTACCTAGGAACGGTGACCTCGAAACGGATGACCCCGGCTGAGCCAGAACTGCCTCCCCCCACGTTCACCACCACCACGCCGTTGGGGTTGCTGATGCCCCCACAAGCAGGAGGCACGGCCCCACCCGGCGGAATGAAGGATCCCCCTCCCCCTGTGCTCACCGACAGGCTGCCCGGCACATACTGCAAGCCAGGCGCCAGGGGATCGCACACCACAAAGGTGGAAGCGGGCGAGTCCAGCAGGAAGTAGATGGCAAACTGCACCCGCGCTCCTGGGCGCACCGGCAGGTTGATGGCCCCCTGCAGGAAGGTGCTGGCTCCGCCTGGCCAAGGGATCCCTGGGTTGTCGTTGGGGTCGGTGGGCTCGTCGAAGAATTCGGGGATAGGAGTTCCGTTGAGAGCGGTAATCCGCTTGACCAGTCGGATCCCTTCGCCGGGGGGTGCCGGGCTGGGGGTCGGGGTTGTACCTGGGCTCGGCGTTGGCGTGGGCGTTTCCGTCGGCGTCGGGGTTGGGGTGGGCGTTTCCTTCGGCGTCGGGGTTGGCGTGGGGGTTTCGGTGGGAGTAGGTTTAGTGGTGGTGGTTTCTTGAGTGGAATGTATTGAGTTTCTGTTATGTAAAGATTAGTG